>JBKOZB010000184.1:0-4384 GCA_046744225.1 Planctomycetota bacterium
ACGACGTAGATGGTGTCCGGCTCGTGCGCATGGACTTCGATCGGGAACCCGAAATCGGTGGGCAGGTTGCCGCTGACCTCGTGCCAGGACCCGCCGGTGTCGTCGCTGCGCATGACGTCCCAGTGCTTCTGCATGAACAGCACGTTCGGGCGTGACGGATGCATCGCGATGCGGTGGACGCAGTGGCCGACCTCCGCGTCCGGGTCGGGGATGTACTCCGACCGCAGGCCGCGGTTGATCGGCCGCCACGTCGCGCCGCCGTCGTCGGTCCGGAACACGCCCGCGGCCGAGATCGCGACGAAGATACGCCCGGGATCGCTCGGGTCCAGGACGATCGTATGCAGGCACATCCCGCCGGCGCCCGGCTGCCAGCGGGGTCCCGACTCGTGGCCGCGCAGCCCGGGCAGCTCCTGCCACGTCCGACCGCCATCGACTGATCGGAACAAGGCGGCATCTTCCGCCCCCGCGTAGACGGTGTCCGGATCGCTCAGCGACGGCTCGAGATGCCAGACGCGCTTGAACTCCCAGGGATGTTGCGTGCCGTCGTACCACTGGTGAGTGCCGGGGACGCCGTCGTATTTGAACTCGTTGCCGACCGGCTCCCACGTCTTGCCGCCGTCGTCGGAGCGTTGGATCATCTGTCCGAACCAGCCGCTGGACTGCGACGCGTACAGCCGGTCCGGGTCGGCAGGCGAACCCTTGAGATGGTAGATCTCCCAGCCCGCGAAGTGGGGGCCGCTGACCTCCCACCGATCGCGCCTGCCGTCCGAGGTCAGGACGAACGCGCCCTTGCGTGTGCCGACAAGAACTCGTACCCCGCTCATCTCCACCTCCTTGCCGAGATTCCGGAGATGCTCGCCGGCGAGCATCTCGCTCGTTGGTCGTCGAAGGATCCTCGAGAGCGGCCGATCACGACGTTGCGAGACCTTCGGCCTCGGCCCGGAGTCGTCGCTCCGCGGCCCGGAGTTCCCCCGAGGGATCGCTCGGTGCGAAGTCCTCCGCGTCGAAGACGGGGCGAATCTCGATCTCGGATTCTCCCGGCATCGGATTCGGGCAGCGCTTGACCCACTCGATCGCCTCAGCCATCGACTTCACCCGCCAGAGCCAATAGCCGGCGACCAGCTCCTTCGTCTCGGCGAAGGGCCCGTCGGTCACGGTGCGCCCCTCACCTGAGAACCGGACGCGCACGCCCTTCGAGCTGGGATGCAGCCCCTCGGCCGCGAGCAGGATGCCCGCCTTGACCAGCTCTTCGTTGTACTGCCCCATCTCCGCGAGGAGCTGCTCGCTGGGCATCTCGCCCGCCTCGGAGGCCTTGCTCGCCTTGACCAGAACCATGACCTTCATCGCATATCCTCCCTTATTGTCGCAGTTCTTGAGCCGAGGGCCGGCTCGGCATCGCGACGTCTCAAGGTCTCGATCCACCACCTTGTCGAACGACGGTGCGCGATCTCGACAGAACGCTCAGGTGATTCTTCGAAAGATCGCTCGGGTGATGAACGTCCTTCGGCGATCGTCGCGAGGCCCTCGGTCACGGCAGCCGTCGACCGGCGCATCGTCCACTACTCATTCGATGGCAGCCCGGCGAGTTCCACGACCGGCCGGATCTCGACGGTCCCCACGCGGGCGCCCGGGATCCGTCCGGCAATGTCGATCGCCTCGTCGAGATCCTTCGCGTCGATCAGGAAGTAGCCGCCGAGCTGTTCGCGCGTCTCGGCGAACGGACCGTCGGTCACGAGCCGCGTCCCGTCCCGGACCCGGACGCACGTCGCCGTCGAGACCGGTTGGAGCGGTGATGCCCCCCGGAATCGCCCCTGCTCGTGCAGGCTGCGGGTGAGTTGGACCGACTCGGCGTAGCAGTGCTCCCGCTCGTCCTCGGTCCAAGCGTTCTCGTCGCTATAGATGAGCAGCATGTATTTCATCGCGTGTCCTCAGGAGTGTCGTGAACGACCATGTTAGGCCGACCGCTCCCATCGGCCCTCGTGGCCGCCGCAGACCCGGGAGGGGATACGACGCGTTGCACCGACGCGAGCCCCCTCGACCACCCGGTCGTCGACGTCCGCGGTCCGGCCCCACGCCGGCTCGTCCACCGCCGGTCGAAGCGGTCGAGGCTTCCTCCATGAGAGCGGCAATCGCACCGCACCCGGGCGAGCCTCAGGCCATCGTCCGCAGGTACTCGGCGAGACGATCATAGGTCTCGGACGCACCGTCCGGCATCCCGGACTCGAGCGCCGCGTCGCGAACCTCCTTCGAGGGGTACAGAATTGTGACCGTGATCGTCGTCTTGCCATCCTCCTCGGAGAGGATCACCGTGTTGAGTGACTCGCCCGGGTAGTCGTCGAACGACTCGGTGGAGACGAGCCGCTCGGGTGGCGTGATCTCTTGATACTCGCCGCGCATCCCCATCCTCGTGCCGTCAGGACCGCGCCCCACGAAGCGCCAGGCCCCACCCGGGCGGCGATCGATCTGGCACACGGGCAGCGTCCAGCCCCTCGGTCCAAACCAGTGCGGCACGTGCTCAGGGTCAGTCAAGGCCTCGAAGACGGGCCTGTGTGGCGCGTCGACGACGCGCGTGATGACGATCTCCCGATCCGACGGTGTCGTGAACGTCGTGGCACCGACCCGAATTGCCGTGTCCATGGGTCCGCTCCTCTGCGTTTAAGCGTCGAAGGTACGCATTTGGCCGTCCGCATCTCTCGTTTCGAATGGTCCCGGGGACGCCGCTCGTCGCATCGGGACGAGCGCCCGCAGGCTGGGTTCGCGAAGGTAGAGCCCGCCCCATATCAGCGCGGCGACGAGGCTCGGGAACACGATTGGGAAGACCGGCCCGCCCGTTCGAACGTGGGTCCAGGTCGCGCCGCCGAGGTAGCCCGTCAGCACGATGGCCCCCAGGAGCGAGGTTTTCGGGAATGCATAGATCAGCGTCCCGGCGATCAGGACGGCCCCGAGGGCCGGGACGATGCGTTCGGGGATCTCGAGCTGGGCACAGGCCTCCATGACCGGCGCCAACTTCATCACCTTCCCGACGCCGTCGAACAGCAGGAACAGCACCGGGAGCGCCGTCAGGAGCCAGCCAGCCCGTAGCGTCGCCTTCGAAGCGGGACCCGCATGGGTGTTCGACTTCACGAGACTACTCATAGCGATCGTGGCCTCTTAATCCGAAGTTCCAGCAGGGAAAAATGGGAATATCTATAGTGATAAACGACTTACGTCAATTCCCGATTCCCGTTTCTGGCTACACCGCGATCAACCGCAGCGCCTCCGCCTGCAGCGCGTCGGCCTCCGTCACTTGGCGGAATGGTGTTCGCTCGAGGTCGGCGGACACGATGCACGTGTTACGGCAGCGCGTCCCCAGATGAGCCATTAGCGTGCGAAAACTCTGGACCGGAAGGCCGCCCGGCGTCACGTGTGTCTTCTTCTTTTGACGCGCCGACTCCGAGGCTTGGGCCGGCGCCACCGGGTCGCGATTGCGCCGGTCCACGGTCAGTTCCTCGTCCTCGAACAACAGCGGCTCCCACGCCTGGCGCAGGTGCCACTCGACGTAGTAGGCCAGCAGGCACAGCAGGACGTGCGCCCGCACACGGTCGGCCGTGCGGTGGTGGATCGGGCGCACCAGGAGGTCGATCCCCTTGAGGCACCGGAACGCCTGCTCCACCAACGCCAGCCGCTTGTACGACCGCACCCCGTCGGCGGCCGTCAGCCGCGCGGCCGGCTCGCTGGTCCGGATCACATAGATCCCGTCCAGGAGTTCTTCTTGAGCGATCGCTTGCTGCTTGCGGGCCCACCCCAGATGTCCGTCGCGGATCGTCAGGGTAAAATGTTTGGCCATCTTGTAATGGTTGATGATTTTGCCCGCCCTCACGCCGATCTCGGCCGCCGTCTCGGGTCGGCCCCCCGGCCGCGCCACCCGCGCGGCCAGTGTCTCCAGTTCGGCCTGCGTGGCCGCGAGCAGGTCCTGGCGCTTCTGTCGTCGCTGCTCGGCCAGTTGCGGGTTGTAGCAAGCCACCAGCCGCTCGCCGGGGAATTCCGGCGAGGTGATCTCCGCCAGGCGTTCGGCCTCCAGGTCCTTCCGGATCAGGCGGCCGTCGGCCAACAGACGGCGGATCGCACCACAACGCAACGCCGAGATCCAGCCCAAACACGGGTGTTTCTTGAGCACATCAATTTGAGTTTGCGTGAGCATGCCGCGGTCGCCGACCAGCACCACCCGCGACAGCCCGAACCGCTTCGTGAGCGCCTCGACCTGATCGGGGACGGTCTTGGGATCGCCGGTGTTGCCGGGATAGACTTGCACGGCGACCGGCCGCCCGTCGGCGTCGGTCAACGCGCCGTAGACGATGATGGGGCAGCCGGTCTTGCCGTCGCGGTCGTGGCCGAAGCGGGCCAG
>JBKOZB010000344.1:0-3561 GCA_046744225.1 Planctomycetota bacterium
GCATTGCCATTCGAGCTCAAGTAGCGTCGTCAGCACGTCTCCTGCGTAGTCCTCGATAAATTGATCCCTTCATCTCGTCACTTCGTCCCTGTGGGTGACGGGGACTGCAGGACATTGCTCACGATCTCCTGGGCCTCGCACACGATGGCATCCAGATGGGTCTGGTCCTTGAAGCTTTCTGCGTAAAGCTTGTAGATGTTCTCCGTGCCGGAGGGCCGGGCCGCAAACCAGCCACTACGGGCGACGACCTTCAAACCGCCGATCGGCGCATCATTGCCCGGGGCCCGGGTCAGCTTGGCGGTGATCGGCTCGCCGGCGAGCGTGGACACGGTCACCGCGTCGGATGACAACTTCGCGAGCCTCGCCTTCAGCGCCGGCGTCGCTGGCGCATCGATGCGCGTGTAGCAGGGCATGCCGAATTTCGCTGTGAGCTCCCGGTAGTGCTCGCCCGGATCTATGCTCGTGCAGGCGGTGATTTCGGCGGCCAGGAGGTCCATGATCAGGCCGTCCTTATCGGTCGTCCACACGGTGCCGTCGCGGCGGAGGAAGCTCGCCCCCGCGCTCTCCTCGCCGCCGAAGCAGCACGAGCCCTCGAACAGCCCCGCAACGAACCATTTGAAGCCTACCGGGACCTCGCAGAGACGCCGGCCTAGGGTTCCTACCACGCGGTCGATCATACTGCTGCTGACCAACGTCTTGCCGACCGCGGCATGGGCAGGCCAGTGCGGACGATGCGTGAGCAAATAGCGGATGGCGACGGCCAGGTAGTGATTGGGGTTCATCAGCCCCGCCGTGGGCGTGACGATGCCGTGCCGGTCCGCATCGGGATCGTTGGCGAAGGCGAGGCGGTATTTGTCCTTGAGAGCAAGGAGCCCCGCCATGGCATAGGGGCTGGAAGGGTCCATACGGATCTTACCGTCGTGATCGACCGTCATGAACGAGAAGGTAGGATCGATCGTCGGGTTGGTCACGACGATGTCCAACTTGTAGACGGAGTTGATTGGCTCCCAATATGACTGGGCCGCACCCCCGAGCGGGTCCACGCCCAGCGTAAAGCCCGCCCCGCGGATGGCATCGATGTCGATAATGCTCGCCAGATCGTTGACGTAGGGCAGAACGAGGTCTTCCTCGTGTGTCGTTGCCGCCTTGACGGCCGTCGCAATCGGCACACGCTTCACGTCGGTATTGCCATTGTTCAGCAGGTCGTTGGCTCGCTCCTGGACCCACTCCGTCGCACCGATGTCGGCCGGGCCGCCGTTGGGCGGGTTGTACTTGAAGCCACCGTCCTCCGGCGGGTTGTGCGATGGCGTGACAACAATGCCGTCCGCCAACTGCCGCTGGCGACTCCGGTTGTGGACTAGAATGGCCCGCGAGATGACTGGCGTCGGGGTGGCGCCATCATCGCGCTGGATGATGGTCTCCACGCCATTGGCAGCGAGGACTTCGAGCGCCGTCCGCTGCGCCGGCCCAGATAGGGCATGCGTGTCCTTGCCCAGATAGAGGGGGCCCTCGATGCCGTGGCCGCGCCGGTAGTCGCATATGGCCTGGGTGATGGCTGCGATGTGGGCCTCGGTAAACGAGCCGGCAAACGGCGAGCCCCGATGTCCACTGGTGCCGAAGCTCACGAGCTGATTCGGGTCGCCCACATCGGGCTTCCGCCCATAGTACTCCCGCTCGAGCCGGCCCACGTCCACCAGCATCGTCTTCGGAGCTGGTTTTCCTGCCAGCGGAGAGATCCTCACCGATGGCGCTGACTTGCGAACCATGATTGCTTTTCTCTATAGCACCGCACACGGCTTCGCATCCCAGATCTCGGCCGCGTACTCGGCGATCGTCCGGTCGCTGGAGAACTTCCCGGAGCTGGCCACGTTCGCGATGACCTTGCGCGCCCAGCCCTCCGGGTCCGCGTACAACTCCAGCAGCCGTCGGTCAGCCTCGAGATAGGCCTTGAGGTCTGCCAGATGCATGTAATGGTCCCCCGAAGTCAGCAGGGTCTCGCGTAGCGGCTCGAAGACGCCCGGCTCATGACGGCTGAAGTGGCCGGAGAAGATCAGGTCCAGTGCCGCACGGGTTTCCGACTCGGTGTCGTAGTGCCACTGCGGGCTGTACCAGCTGCGGCTGCCGGCTACCTGTTCCGCCGTCAACCCGAACAGGAAGAAGTTCTCCTCGCCGGCGGCCTCGGCCATCTCGATAGTCGCGCCGTCGCGCGTACCGATCGTCAACGCCCCATTCATCATGAACTTCATATTGCTAGTCCCGCTCGCCTCGTAGCCCGCCGTCGAGATCTGGTTGGATACATCGGTAGCAGGGATCAAACGCTCGGCCAGCGACACGCAATACTCAGGCAGGAACACGACCTTGAGCCGGTCGCGAACTGACGGGTCGCCCTCGATGGTGGCGGCCAGATTGTTGAGGAATTTGATGATGACCTTGGCCAGGTGGTAGGCAGGTGCCGCCTTGCCCGCGAAGAAGAACGTGCGCGGCGCCATCTCGAGCCCGGGGTTCTGTCGAAGCCGGTTGTAGAGTGTCACCACCCGCAGTGCATTCAGCAGCTGCCGCTTGTACTCGTGAATGCGCTTCACCTGGCTGTCGAAGATCGAATCCGGATCCACGGTCACGCCGGATGTCGATCTGAGCCATTCCGCAAACTGCGACTTGGCCTCACGCTTGGCCCTGCGGACGGCGTCGCGAAAGCCCCGGTCGCCGGCGAACGGTTTGAGCTTCGCCAGCTCGGTGAGGTCGGTGATCCAGCCATCGCCGATGGCCTCGCTGATGCTGGCGGCGAGAGCCGGGTTGGCCAGCAAAAGCCAGCGCCGTGGAGTCACGCCATTGGTCTTGTTGTTGAAGCGCTCGGGGAACATCTCGGCCAGATCCTTGACGGTCACCGTTCGCAGCAAGCCGGAATGGATGGCGGCCACACCGTTGGTGCTGTGCGAGCCGACGATTGCGAGGTTGGCCATGCGGATTTTGCGCTCGCCGCCCGCCTCGACGAGGCTCACGCGCTCGACGCGGCCCGCGTCGCCTGGAAAGCGTCGTCGCACCTCGTCGAGCAACCGGCGATTGATCTCGAGAATGATCTCCAGGTGACGCGGCAGCAGCTGCTCGAACCAGGGCAAGGGCCATTTCTCCAACGCCTCAGGCAACAGCGTGTGGTTCGTGTAAGCCAGGGTCCGGCGGGTGAGATCCCAGGCCTGGTCCCAGCCGAGGTGCGCCTCGTCGAGCAGGATCCGCATCAGCTCGGGGACGGCCAGGCTCGGGTGAGTATCGTTGAGCTGGATGGCGACCTTGTCAGGGAGTGCGCTCCAATCGGAATTGCTCCGGCGGAAGCGGCGCGTGAGGTCCGCCAGAGAGCAGGCGACGAGAAAATACTCCTGCACGAAGCGCAGCCCCTGCCCCATGCTCGTAGAGTCGTCGGGATATAGGACCCGCGTCAGGGATTCGGCCGCGAGCCGCTCCGCCAGCGCGCTCACGAACTGGCCGGCGCTGAACACCTGGAAGTCGAAGAGATCGGGCGCGGCGGCGGCCCAGAGCCGGAGCGTGTTGATGGTCTTGCCGCCGTAG
>JBKOZB010000078.1:0-6462 GCA_046744225.1 Planctomycetota bacterium
GTCTTCAACGGTGCGGTCGCCGGCGCCCTGGCGGGCTACGCGCTCGCGGTGGTCGGGCGGATGAGCACCAACGGCACCACGCTCACCACGCTCCCTGAGATCGCGATCGGCTCGCCCGGCTTTAACAGCATGGCGGGGGCCATCTACGTGATCCCGGGCGCCGGCGCCCTGGCCGGGACCTTCTCGCTCGCCTCGGCCGAGTCGCAGCCGGTCGCCGCGACGCTAGTCCAGATCACGAACACGCCCACGACGCCGGCGTTCCTGGGCGCCTCGGTCTCGGGACGCGTGCCGTTCCTGCTGGCGACCTCGAACCTCACGGCCGACGGCGACCCGATCGCCGACCTGATCATCGGCGCCCCGGGGTATGGGATTACCAGCACCCGCGTCCTCGCCGGCGGCGTCTTCATCCTCGAAGGGCACTTCTTCCCACTCCAGACCCCGATCAGCACCGCGATCACCACGCAGATCGGCGTCGGGCAGGCGTTTTCCGCGCCCTTCACCGTCAACGCGACGACGCCCGCCGCCCTCCAAATCTTCGTCTTCAGCAACGCAGCAATCACGCCGCCGTTCCGCCCGTTCACCGACATCGATCCCACGACGATCGTGGTTAACGGCGTCGCGTTTCCCAACGCGACGATTACCCAAGACCCGGTCGATGAGAATAACGACGGCATCCCCGACGCGATCATCACGATCACGCCCCGGTCGAACCTGGGCCTGACCGCCAGCACGACGACCCTGACGATCAGCGGGCGGACGCTGGCAACCAGCCCCAACGCCGGCAAGACCTGGAGCGGCTCGGCGGCCATCATCGTGACCGGCGTTCCCACGCCGAGCCCCACTCCCACCCCCATCCCCGCGGCGCCGGTCCTGCCGGTCGGGACCGTCATCCCGACCTCGTTCGTGCCCCAGTTCGGCCCCGACCACTTCGTGCCGCCGGAGTCCGTCCTCTCGCGGCTCGACTACAAGGCGATCCCGCTGCACGTCGCCCTGAACCAGTACTTGCCGACGCCGGGCTTCGGCGTGCGGACGTTCGACTACTTCCACCCGGGAGCCAAGCACCCCCTCAATGGCGCCGCGACCGGCTTCGCGTTCCAGAAGCACCGGATCGAGACGACGCTCGCCAACAGCATCTTCACGCCCTCGAAGTTCCCGACCGGCAAGACCGTGGCGTTCACGCACAAGGTCCGGGTCATCCCGACGAACCGGCAGCACGAGGTGTACCGTCCCACGCCGCTGAAGCACCCGACCAACCAGTTCTGATCGGCGCGTGCCGGGGCGTCCTCACGACCGACCGGTCAGACGATCTTCGAGAGGCGGTTGGCCAGCCGCTCGAGCGCCGGGCTGCGGTCGTACGGATCGAGGTGGACGTTGAGCAGACTGAAGCTCGACGTGTTCGCCAACGCGGCCCGGAGCGCGGTGTCGAGCTGGCCCTCGGTGTGGACCTCCAGCCCCAGGCCGGTCCCGAGCACCTCGGGGATTTTGTGGAACGCCCACTCGTGGATGTCGTTGAACGGGCCGTCGAGCAGGAACCGCTCGGTCGTGTAGCCGTGGTTGTTCAGGACGACGACGATCGGGTTGAGCCGGTGCCGCGCGATGGTCGAGAGCTCCATGCCGGTCATCTGGAACGCGCCGTCGCCGACGATGACCAGGGCACGCGAGTCGGGGCTGGCCATCCCCGCCCCGAGCGCCGCCGGGACGGCGAACCCCATCGACGTGTAGTAGGCCGGGCTGATGAACTCGGTCCGCCGGCTCATCGCCAGGTCGGCCGCGCCGAAGAGCGAGTCGCCGATATCAGCAATCACTGTCATCTGGTCGTCGAGCATCTGGTTGAGCCGGGCGAACAGGCGGCACGACGTGACCGCCGCGTCGGGTTCGGCGACCCACGGGCACGCGAAGGGGTCGGGCCGGGAGGGGACGTGGGCCTTGGCCGTCTTCAGCTTGTGCCCCCGAAGGCCGCGGATGAAGTCGTCGAGCCGGACGTCGCTGTAGTGGTGGTGCCGGATCCGCAGGTCCTCGCTCGTCGCGTCGATGCACCGCGACGGGTCGAGCTTGGCGGTGAAGATGCCGAGGTTGATGTCGGTCAGGAAACAGCCGAGCATCAGAAGGCAGTCGGCCTGCTCGACGCACTCGGTCACCTCGGTCCGGCCCATGGCTCCCTCGTAGACGCCGGCGAAGAGTGGGTGGCTCTCGGAGATGACGCTCTTGCCCAGGATGGTCGTCGCGATCGGCATCCCGGCCTCCTCGGCCAGGGCGATGAGGTCATCCTGAAGGCCGAAACGGTGGATCTCGACGTCGGCCAGGATCATCGGCCGCTGGGCTGCCGTGAGCATGGCCGCCGCCTCGTCGAGCGCCTCGCGGAGCGCCTCGGGGTCGCTCGGGGGCAAACCGGCGGGCGGCCGGTGGGGCGCAACCTGCCGCGCCAGGACCTGGTCACGGGGGATCTCCAGATAGACCGGCCGCTTGTACCGCACGGCCGCTTCGAGCACCCGGTCGATCTCGTGGAAGGCCGTGATCGGGTCGTCGAGCACGGCCGAGGCGACCGTGATCTTCTCGAAGACCTCGAGTTGTGTCTCGAACCCCTTGACCTTGTGGTGCAAGAGCGGGTTCCGCGCCCGCTCCGACAGCCCCGGCGAGCCGCTCAGGACGATCACCGGTGACTTCTCGGCGTACGCCCCGGCGATGCTGTTGCACATGCTCAAGCCGCCGGCGCAGTACGTGGCGCAGACGCAGCCCAGGCCGTGCAGCCGCGCGTAGGCGTCGGCGGCGAACCCGGCGTTGTCCTCGCGGGTCACGCCCACTAGCGCGATCGGGCTCGCCTCGATCATCTTGTAGAGCGTCAGCACGTAGTCGCCGGGTATCCCGAAAACATGCTCGACGCCCAGCGCGTGCAGCCGGTCGATCACGTACTGGCCAATCGTCGGCGCGGCCGCCTCGGGCCCGGGGTTTCCGTCACGCGTCGGGGCCAGGGCCGGAGAGGTCGCCATCGCTCGTCTCCTTGACGGGAACCTGGGGCGCGGACGTGGGCTCAACCGTCGACGGCGAGGCGGACAGGTAACCCTCCCAGCGCGTCAGGGGGCCCACCGCCGTCACTGGGATCGGCCGCGCGTAGACGTAGGCCCAGACCTGGCGCCCCGCGCGCGTCGTCATCTGGACGCGGCGGTACTGGCCCTCGCCCACCTGTTCATACTGATCGAGATGCCCGGTCAGCTCGTCGAGATCGATCTCGCGGACGTAGCCCTCGACCCACCCGGCGCTCGGGTCGTCGCAATCGACCAGGGCGGGATACGGTCCCAGGACGTACAGCCGCCCGCGCACCTCGTCGGCGACCCAGCCGTCGCGAGCCGCGATCCTCGGGTTGACCGGTGCCAGGGTCCCATAGGCGAATAATAGCGTCGTCGACATGAGTGCCTCGCGCTGCGTTGGATGGTAACGACTCGTGGACGGGAACACTCCCCTGTCTGCTATTCTATTCGATTCGGCCGCAATGGCACGGCCAACTTGCGGAAAAAAACCGCCGACCTTCAGGCGTGGTCGGCCGCATCGCGACGGCGCGGGAACACTTCGTCTCGGACCCAATCGCGGAACTCGTACATCAGGCTCGTCTCATCGATCTCGTCGCCCCGGCGGAGGAAGCGCTCGACGACGGCCGCCGTCAGGCCAGGAAGGCTCGGGCTGTCGGGGCGGGTCGTATAGATCCCGTCGGCCTGGAGTCGGTAGATCAGGAGCGACTCGTTGACGAGCCGCCAGACCTCGGGGACGCCCAGGGCGGCATAGATCCTCAGGTTCGGCAACGAGCTGTGCGTCGCGTCCACCTCGATCGCCAGGTCGGGGGCTGGGTCAGTCGCGAAGTCGAGATTTTTCCGGTTCCGGACTTCAGGCTCACGAGCGATCCAGTCGCATTCGTCGGGCTCGACACCTTTTTCCAGCTCGGGCCGCTTGAGCGTCGTCGAGCCGCCGGATTTGATCGGGATTCGAAGCTCGAAGGTGAGGGTCTCGATCATGCGGCCGATCCGGCTCTTCCATGATTCATGCGGATCGTGCGGCGACATGAATTCGAGCCTCCCTTGGTCGTAAGACAGCCGGACGCCCCGATGTTCGCCCAGGTCGTCGAGGATCGCCTCGAACGTGCTCCAGCGGATGCCGTAAAGAACGGAAGTCCCTAGTTCCAAACATCCCTGGTCATAGCTGGTGCGGAGAGGTTGGGCATCGCCCACGTCTTGAATGATGGCACGGTAGGTGCTCCAGCGCAGCCCGTTCAGTTCGACGGGCCGTTCCTGGGGAGCTTCGACGGCCGAGGTGTCCAGACCAATCGCCATGTTCGCCTCCTCCCTTTCAGGGCCTGGGGTTGACGAGCGTGCCCAAGTCGTGCGTGAGCGATTCGAGAATCAGGGGCATGTAGGCCTTGCGCTGGATGTGGTAGTCGGCTTCGAGGCAGCGGTCGGTCAGGACCAAGACGTCCTCGGGGTCGAGCCGCTCGGCCAGTGCGGCGACGGCGCGGCGGTCGTCGGCGTCGGGGGTGGGGGGGGCGAGGCCGGCGGTCTGCCAGAGGATGCCGCGGAAGAAGCGGGCCAGCTCGCCCATCAGCAGGCTGGCGCGGCCGCGCTGATCGACGCCCTCCTTGCCCGCTTCCTTGACGAACGCGCCGAGCCGCTGTGCCAGCGCCGGCGGGTCGAACCCGCGCGGGTCGGCCAGCTCGTCGATCAGGCTGCGGCGGAAGTGTTCGAGGTCGGGGTTGGCCAGCCCTCGGGCCCGGCTCACGCGCCCCTCGCCGAGCCTGGCGAGCCGCTCGGCCTCGCGGGGGTCGCTCGTGACGTTTTGCTCGCGGAGCAGGGCGGCCAGCTCGGGCTCGGGGAGCGGGCGGAACCGGACGACCCGACAGCGCGAGACGATCGTGTCGAGCTGGACCTCGGCCGAGGTGCCGATCAGGATCAGGACCGAGCCGGGGGGCGGCTCTTCCAGAGTCTTGAGGAAGGCGTTCGACGCTTCCTCGTTCAGATCGTCGGCGTCGTCGACGATCGCGACCTTGCGCTTCCCCCGCGCCGGCTTCAGGCCGAGGTCGAGGCAGAGGTCGCGGATTACCTTGATCGGCAGGTCATGCTTGTCCTCGGGGCGCCCGACCTGCAGGAGGTCGGGGTGGGTGCCGGCCCGGACCTGGAGGCAGCCTGGGCAGGTCTCGCACGGGTCGAGTTCGGTCTCGGCCGCGCGCTCGCAGAGCAGGGCCTGCGCCAGCGTCAGCGCGAAGGTGCACTTGCCTACCCCCTCGGGTCCGACGAAGAGGAAGGCGTGGGGGAGCCGCCCCTGCGCCAGGGACCGGCGCAGCGCGGCGACGATCGGGTCATGACCGCGGACCAAGTGCCAGGGCACGCTCCACCTCACTTCGAATCCGTTCGGAGACGGTCTCGGGATCGGCCGAGGCGTCGATGACGACGATCGGCGCGGGGTAATACGGACACGGGCCGTCGCGCGCGGCTCGGAGGAACCCCGTGCGGACCCGGACGTGGTAGGCGTCGGGCCGGTCCTCGATCCGGTCCCGCGCCGCGCCGACGCGGGCACGGGCCACCACCGGTGGGATGTCGAGCAGGAGCGTCAGATCGGGGAAGAGGCCCCCCGTCGCCGCCTGGCCGACGCGCCCGACCTCCTCGACCGGCAAGCCCCCGGCGAACCCTTGATAGACGATGTTGGCCAGCAGGAAGCGATCGGAGACGACGAGGGCGCCGCGCCCCAGGGCCGGGCGGATCACCTCCTCGACCAGTTGCGCCCGGCTGGCCATGTAAAGGAGCATCTCGGCGCGGAGGGCGAGGTGGGCCGTCGCGCGGTCGAGGAGGATCTGGCGGAGCCGGTCGCCCAGCGCGGTGCCGCCGGGGTCGCGACAGGCGACGACTTCGAGTCCGCGCGCGCGGAGCCAGGCGGCCAAGCGGGCCGCCTGGGTCGTCTTGCCCCCTCCGTCGGGGCCGTCCAGAGTGAGGAACAGCCCCCGCGCGGGAGTGCCTGGTTTGATCCCCGTGAACGTCATCCCCCCATCTTAGCCGGGGGCCGCCGGCCGCGGAAGCGGAACCGGGCCAGCGCTCAGCGGTTCAGCGGGTCCTAGCTCGGGGTCGTCCGATTCAAGATCTGATTGATGCCCGGATACGCGGCCGAGTTCATCAGGTAGCGCTGCATCGTCATCGGCGACGCAGTGCTCGGGCCGTAGTAGTTGGACGGATAGTAGGAGCTGCTATACTGCGGGAAAGTGTAGAGCGTCCCCTGCGGCAAGGTGTAGGGCTGATAGACCGGCGCGAAGTAGATCTGCTGCACGCCGAAGTTGGCCGCATGGCTCATCCGGGATTCCAGGGTGGTAATTCCATCGGCATCATCTCGGAGGTAGGTCGTGTTGACACTCAGAGCACCAGGACCATGCTCGAACCAAATTGCCAGAATGCCAGGAAATTACGTCCCGTCTTCTCGTCACGGGTCGCCACC
>JBKOZB010000227.1:0-6518 GCA_046744225.1 Planctomycetota bacterium
GCTACGACCCCAAGGCGCCCCCCTCGCTGGCGCTGAGCCTGGTCTTGCCCGGCGCGAACCCCCAGACCGCCGAGGGTATCCTCCAGGGCGAGCACCCGCTCGACCAGATGCTCTGGGAAATCGTCCGCGACGACCAGAAGCGCGTCGTCCGACCGATCCCGGCCGACGCCAAGCCGGGGGCCGAGAGCGGCCAGGAGATCGTCTTCCGGGCCACGGTCGGCGAACCCGAGGTCACGCTGACCAAACGCTACTGGCTGATGAAGGATGCCGACGGGTTCGAGCTCGAGATCACCTTCGCGAGCCCCGAGAAAGAGCACTCACTCGTCTACAAGCTGCTCGGCCCGCACGGCATCCCGATCGAAGGCGAGTGGTACACCGGCACCTTCCGCGACGTCTTCTTCGGCCAGGTCGATGGGCGGAAGGTCACGATCGTGACCAAGTCGGGCTACGACATCGCCAAGGGGAAGGACAACCCTGAGCGGTTCCAGTCGCTCCCCTTGAAGTTCGCGGGGATCGAGAACCAGTACTTCGCGTCCTTCATTGAGCCCGACCCGATGCCGCCGACGCCCGAGGCCCGCTGGGACAGCGAGTCGATCGGGATCGTGATCCACGAGGACCCGCAGGCCTTGCAGAAGGCCGACGTCGCGGTCCAGATCACGTCGAAGCCGATCAAGGTCGGGCCGAACGTCCCGGTCACGCACAAGTACAAGGTCTTCGCCGGCCCCAAGACGGCCGACGCGCTCCAGCCTTATGGGGCTGAGGCGCTCGCCTCGTACCGCAAGAACCAGTGGTTCGGCATCCCGTTCGCGCCCGAGGTCGCCAGCGTCATCGCGCCGCTGCTCGACCACATCTACGACCTGACCCGCCGGGTCGCCGGCCTCTTCGGCGGCACGAAGGGCAACTACGGCGTCGCGATCATCCTGCTGACCCTGCTGGTCCGGATGATCATGTTCCCGCTCGGGCGGAAGCAGGCCCTCGCCGCCAAGAAGATGCAGGACCTCCAGCCCCACATGAAGGAGATCCAGGAGAAATACAAGGACAACAAGGAGCAGCAGACCAAAGAGGTCTGGGCCCTGTACCGCAAGCACGGCGTCAACCCGCTCGGGGGCTGCCTGCCGGCCCTGATCCAGTTGCCGATCTTCGTCGGGCTCTGGCAGGCCCTGAACAATAGCGTCCACCTCCGGCATGCCTCGTTCCTCTACATCAAGGACCTCGCCGCGCCCGACATGCTCTTCCGGCTCCCGATGGAGGTCCCGATCCTGGGCCGCTACTTCAACCTGCTGCCGTTCCTGGTCGTCACGCTGATGCTGATCCAGACGAAGCTCTTCTCGCCCCCGCCGACGACGCCCGAGGCCGAGATGCAGCAAAAGATGATGAAGTACATGATGATCTTCATGGCCTTCATGTTCTATAAGGTCCCCTCGGGCCTGGGCATTTACTTCATCACGAGCAGCCTCTGGCAAATCGGCGAGCGCCTGCTTTTGCCCAAGGTGACGCACGTGGCTCCCGCGGCCGGCGACGAGGGGACTCCGCCCCCCGGCGGTGGTGGTGGCGGTCGGGGCAGACCCGGCGGTGGTGGCGGCGACGGGGACGGTGCGCCGCCCAAGCCCCCCGGACGCTTTGCCCAGTTCTGGGAGAAGATCAGGGAAGAGGCCTCCAAGGACCCGACCTACCGCAAGCTCGTCACCGACGGCGGGAAGGAGAAGGAGAAGGAAAGGGACAGGAACCGCGACCGGGACAAGCCCAGGGCGCGGCCGGGCCGCCGCCGCTGAGCGATCCGGGCCTCGGCCCCCAGGGAAGGCCAGACGCCGGTGAGCACCCTCGACCCGACCGACACGATCGCGGCGGTGGCCAGTCCCCCCGGCCCCGGGTTCCGCGGCCAAGTCCGGCTGACCGGCCCGGACGCCTGGGCGATCGCGCTTTCGGGCTTCTCGCCCGACCGGGACGCCCCGCTCCCGACCCGCGCCGAGCGGCGCGCCGGCCGGCTGGCCGTGGACGGTCTGCGCCCGGCCCTGCCCGCCGCGGTCGCGCTCTGGCCTGGTCCGCGCACCTACACGGGTCAGCCCCTGGCCGAGATCCACACGGTCGGCTCGCCCCCGCTGGTGAACCTCGTCCTGGCGCACTGCCTGACGCGCGGGGCCCGGCACGCCGAGCCGGGCGAGTTCACGCTCCGCGCGTTCCTCTCGGGACGGATCGACCTGACCCGCGCCGAGGCCGTGCTCGGCGTCATCGACGCCCGGACCCCCGCGCAGCTCGATGCCGCGCTCCGGCAACTGGCCGGCGGCCTGGCCGGGCCGATCGCCGCCCTGCGCGACCGCCTGCTCGACGTCCTCGCGCATCTGGAGGCGAATCTCGACTTCGCCGAGGAGCCCGACGTCGATCCCCTCGGCCGCGCCGCCCTGGCCGAGAGCCTGGCCGGATCGGCCGCCGAGGTCGCCGCGCTGGCCGACCGACTCCGAGGGCGCGACCGTCCGGAAGGATACCCTCGCGTCGTCCTCGTCGGCCCCCCGAACGCCGGTAAGAGTCGGCTCTTCAACGCCCTGCTCGGCCAGGCCCGCGCGCTCGTCTCGCCCCGGCCCGGCACGACCCGCGACTACCTCTCGGCCCTCTGCGACTGCGATGGCCTGAGTGTCGAGCTGATCGACACCGCCGGCCTGGAGTCGGCCGCCACCGCGATCGACGACCGGGCCCAGGCCCTCCGCGCCGACCAATCCGCCCGCGCCGACCTGTTGCTCGACTGCCGGTCCGCCGACACCGCCCCCGTCCCGCCGATCGCCTCCGACCGCCCCCGGCTCCGCGTCTGGACCAAGGCCGACCTCGACCCGCCCGACTCCTCGTCCAACCTCCTCGCAACCAGCGCCGAGACCGGCGCGGGCCTCGATGCCCTGCGCCGGGCCATCGCCGCCGCCCTCCGCGCCCAGGCCGCCGACGGCGACCTCCCCGCCACCACCGGCGCCCGCTGCCGCGACAGCCTCGTCCGCGCCAGCCTGGCACTCCAGTCCGCTTCCGAAACCCTCCTCCTCGGCGGCGGCGACGAGCTGGGTGCTATCGACCTCCGTCAGGCCCTCGACGAGCTGGGCAAGGTCGTCGGTGCCACCGTCACCGACGACATCCTCGACCGCATCTTCCGGCGGTTCTGCATCGGCAAATAATTATTAATCTGAGAGCAGTTGCGGGTCATGTCCTGATGACAATGGCGATGAGATCAGACCCAACCGTTATCCTGCTCTGATACCGGCGGATAGTCAACGTTCGAATCCGGTGCCGGGTGAGCCAGCGTTTTCGATTCGTCATGCACCACGAGCGAGTAGAGTGAAGGCACGACGAAGAGCGTCGTGATCAGACCCGCGAGGATACCACCGATGACGGCGCGGCCGAGCGGACCATTCGCCTCACTCCCGCGGCTCAGCGCCAGTGACATTGGGATCAGCGCGAAGAACGCGGCTAGGGCCGTCATGACGACGGGGCGAACCCGGATGGAGGCGGCCTTGCGAATCGCCTCGGTCGGGGTTAATCCCTCCTGGATTCGGAGATTTTGGGCAAAGTCAACCAAGAGCACGGTGTTCGAGACGACGATCCCGACCATGAAGATCACGCCCAAGAGCGATTGCACGTTGATGGCGGTACCGGTCAGGTAGAGCATCATCACGACGCCGATGAGGCCGATCGGCACGGCGAAGAGGATCACCAACGGCGTCAGATAGGACTTGAACAGCGCCGCCATGAGGAAGTAGATCAAGAGGGTTGCCAGGATCAGGCCGACGCCCAGATTCTTGAACGTGTCCTGCATGCGGGCGTACTCGCCGCTCAGGACGATCTTCGACCCTTTCATCGGCCGCTTCGCGTTCGAGGACGGGTCGTAGGGGATCCAGGTCCCGTCCGGCTGGCGCTCGCCGAAGGCGTTGATCGCCGCGGCGACGTCGTCGGCGACGTGGCCCAGGTCGCGGCCATAAACGCCCATCGTCAGGTCGATCGTCGGCTGGATGTTGGTGTGTGTCACCTCGGTCGGGACGCTGGCACGTGTCAGCGAGACGAGATTGCTGAGCGGGATCGCCTTCTTCTGGGTTGGGCTGGTGATCGGGATGTCGAGGAGCGTATTGATCGACTTGATATCCTCCTCGGGGTATTGCACGCCGACGAAGTACTGGTTGCCGCTGACCTGATCGATCCAGAAGTTCCTCTTGTTGAACTGGATCGACGAGTTGAACGCAGCGACGACGTTCCTCATCACGTCCTGCTGATTCAGGCCGAGGTCGGCGGCCTTGGCGCGATCGACCTCGATGATGTACTCGGGGTAGTCGAGCCGCTGGATGATCCGGGCATCGACCACGCCCTTGATCGCTGCCACCTGGCGCCGGATGTTCTGCGCCACATGCCGCGCCTGCGCCTGGTCCTTGCCTGTGATCCGCACGTTGATCGGCGTCGACTTGCCCTCGTTCATGGCGCCTCGGATCATGCCGCCGGCGTCGAAGCCGAAGTCGAGCATGCTGAAGCGGGCGTCGTCCGCCACACCGGTGCGGAGCAGGTGGACGTATTCCTGCGCCGACCGCTCCCGCTCTGGCGTCAGTTGCACCTTGACCACGGCGTCCATCGGGCCGGCATTCGGGGTGTAGGCAGCCGACCAGTCGGAGTTGACCCCCAGCTCGGAGACGATCAGTTGCAGGTCCTTGCCCAGGACCTTGCGGACGAACCCCTCGACCTCGGCGATCTTCTTCTCGGTCTCCTCGATGCGGGTGCCGCTCGGGGCGCGGACGTACATCTCGAAG
This sequence comes from Planctomycetota bacterium, assembly GCA_046744225.1. Taxonomy (GTDB): domain Bacteria; phylum Planctomycetota; class Planctomycetia; order Isosphaerales; family Isosphaeraceae; genus JBKOZB01. Next base: position 4,767 of record JBKOZB010000227.1, read on the forward strand.
GCGCCGGCATCGACCTCGGGGAAGAACTCACGGCGGAGCTGGGTCCCCACCAGGCCGAGGACCGCGACCAGCATCACGATGGCGACGGCGACGGTCAAGAGCCGATACCTCATCACGGCATCGAGCCGGCGGACGTACCAGGCGATCCCCCGCTCGATGACCGTCTCCCACCTCGCGAAGAGGCGGCTGATCAGGCTCTGGCGCTCGGCATGGTTGAGACCGTCCGGTTGTTTCTCGCCGTGCGCCGACTTGTGGCCTCCGCCGTGGCCCCCCGCGGTGTGGGCCCGGAGCCAGTTGGCGCTCCGCGAGGGGACGAAGCTCCGCGAGAGGAGATAGGCCGAGATCATGGCGAACGCGACGGCCAGCGCCATCGGCCGGAAGAGGAACTCGCCCAGGCCGGGCATCAATGCCAGGGGCGCGAGCACGAGCAGGGTGCAGAGGCTCGCCACCAGCTCGGGCATCGCGACCTCGCTCGCTCCCAGGAACGCCGCCTCTTGGGGCGAGGAGCCCAGGCCCAGGTGGCGGTGCGTGTTCTCCAGGCAGATGATCGCGCTATCGACCATCGGGCCGATCGCCAGTGATAGGCCGGCCAGCGTCATCACGTTGATCGTGTTCCCCGTGAAGTAGAGACACACCAGCGCCGAGAGGACCGCGATCGGGATCGTCAGGACGGCGATCGCCGTCATCCGCCATTCGCCCAGGAAGATCAGGATGACCAGCGAGCAGAGCACGGCCCCCAACACCCCTTCCTCGATCAGGCTCTTGATCGACTGGCGGACGTAGATCGACTGGTCCATCACCAGCTTCAGGTCGATCCCCCCGCGCGTCAGGCGGGCGGTCATGTTCTCCAGGTCACCCCGGATCGTATCGACGACGCTCAGCGTGCTGGCTCCGAGCTGGCGGAAGACCGGGATGTATACCTGCCGCCGGCCGTTGACCCGCACCACGTTCGTCTGGATGAAGCTGCTGTCCCTGGGCGTCGCCACGTCGCGCAGGTACGACGTGTTGCCGAACTGGGTACGGAGCGGGATGCCACCCATCTCGCTGACCACGTCGTACATCGAGTTCGAGTCGAGCGCGAAATCGGTCGTGCCGAACTTGGCGTCGCCGGTCGGGAGGAACAGGTTGTAGTTGTCGATCGCGTTCATCACGTCGACCGGCGAGAGCCCCCGCGCCTGCATCTTCTGGCGGTCGAGGTAGGCCATGACCGCGCGAATTTTGCCGCCGTAGACGACCGGGGCGATCGCCCCGTTGATGCTCATGATCATGTTGCGGACTTCGTATCGGCCGACATCGTAGAGGACCGACTCACCCTGCGACTTGCTATCGAGCGCGACGATACAGACGGGGGTCGAACTCGTAGGGTCGAAGGGCAGGACCACCGGCGGGAGGGTGCCCGGTGGCAGGTTGGGCACCGAGGCGAGGGCCAGCGAGTTGACCTGGGTCAACGCGCCGTTGGGATCGACGCCGCTGCGGAAGTAATCGCGGACGATGCTGGCGCCGACGATCGAGCGCGACTCCTGCCGCGAGGTGCCGGAGGCCTGTCCGACCCACCGCTCCATCCGGTTGCTGATGTCCTTCTCGACGCTGCTGGCGGGCATGCCGCTGTAGAAGGTGAGCACCTGAACCGCCGGGCTCTTGAACACCGGCAGGATATCCACCGGGACCATCATGGCGGAGAGGGTGCCGATCACTACGATCGTCAAGCACATGACCGTGACGGCAATGGGATTCTTCAGGGAGGCGCGAATT
>JBKOZB010000345.1:0-2987 GCA_046744225.1 Planctomycetota bacterium
CCACCGATGAGGTGTCGGGGGCTTTTCCCCCCTCGTCGGAGCCTACCGGAGGCGCGGCGTCAGGTGCTGGCGGCGCTGGCTCTGACGGTCACGTGCCCGGCCTGCCGCAGTCGCATCATGCTGCCGACGCTGGCCTCCCGCCGCCAAGGCCGCTCACATTCAGAGGATGATGTTCCGATTATGTCGCCAGAGTAGTGTTAAATAGATCCCCACCAAAGGGAAAGTGGACAAGCCCCTATAATTCAGGGAGTGGACTGTCCCGAGTCTCGATCTCTGATGCACCATGCCCAAGACGTTCTCCCTGACCGCAAAGCAACACGACGAACTGCTCCACATCTATCGCAAGGACCCCGACCCTGAACTCCGCTTCCGGGCTCACATCCTCCTCCTGCTGGGAGGGGGCTACGCCTGGGACACCATTGAGGCCATGCTCTTCTGCAGCTCCCGGACCGTCGACCGCTGGCTCAAGCGGTTCCAGGCCGAGGGGGTCGAGGGGCTCACTGGCAAGAAGCGCGGCCGCCCCTTTCGCTTCGGCCTCGGCTGGGTCGCCGTCCTCGTCTCCTGGGTGACCACGAAGACGCCCCGCGACTTCGGCTTCCTCCGCAGCCGCTGGTCCTGCGCGCTGTTGGCCCTGCTGCTCCGCGACCGGGAAGGCGTCAGCGCCAGCCGGGAGACCGTCCGCCGCTGGCTCCATCGCGGCAACTTGGTGTACCGCCGGCCCCGGCCCGTCCTCGTGCCGGACGAGGAGGAGAGGCAGATCAAGTTGGCCGAGCTGCGCAAGCTCCTGGAAGGGCTCCCGGACGACGAGACGGCGGTCTGGCAGGACGAGGTCGAGGTCCATACCAATCCCAAGATCGGGCGGATGTGGATGTTCAAGGGCCATCAGGCGAAGGTCGAGACGCCGGGGACCAACGAGAAGCGGCACCTGTCGGGGTCGATCCACTGGCGGACCGGCACGGTGTTCCTGACCGAGGCCGCACCCAAGCAGGGGCGCCACGGGGCCTTGTTCCTCAAGCACCTGGACGAGCTGCGGCAGAGACTGCGTCGTTCCAAGAAGATTCACGTGATCTGCGACAACGCGAGCTGTCACACCAGCCCGGAGGTGATCGAGTACCTCTGGAAGTGGGAGGGCCGGATCGAGGTCCACCTGCTGCCGGCCTACTCGCCGGACCTGAACCCGATCGAGCGGGTGTGGTGGCACCTGCACGAGACCATCACGCGGAATCATCGGTGCCAGGACCTGGGGGAATTACTGGATCAGGTCTTCGCCTGGTTAGGGCAGGAAAACCCGTTCCAGATCGAGGGTTCGGTCTACCCGAAGGCCAAGGCCGCCTGATATACTTTCCCTTTGGCGAGGAACTATTTAGTCCCAATACCGTTGAAATAGGCGCAAGTCGCAGCCTCCTGTTACCTTGGGTTTGCCGACCAACAAGGCACCAAGGAGGCCGTGACTCGCATGCCACAAGGACAATGCACGCTGCCGGCCGATGACGCGGGCCGGGTTCTGGATCGACTGGCGGGACTGGAACAGGTGATCCACCCAGCGGATATTCAACAAGCGCTCTCGGCCACCGGCCGGGTCAATTCGCGCAGCTGTACGTTGACGCACGAGGTCGTTTTGTGGGTGGTGCTGGCGATGGGGTTGTTGACCGATTTGCCGATCCGACAGGTCTTCAAACACGCTCGGCGGCTGCGCCACGGCGAAGAGTCGCCCCATCGCTCCAGCCTCTGTGTCGCCCGTCAGCGGTTGGGCGTGGCGCCGGTGCGGCACCTGTTCACCCAGGTCGTTCGCCCCGTCGCCCGGCCGGAAACGCCGGGGGCGTTTTACCGTGGCTTGCGGTTGATGGGTCTCGACGGCACGGTCTTCGATGTCCCCGACTCGGAGGCCAACGCGGCCGCCTTCGCCCGCCCCTCGGCAGGGCCGCGCGGTGGCGGCGCCTTTCCTCAAGTCCGCAAGCTCAGCCTGGTCGAGTTGGGGACCCACGTCGAAGTTGCCCTGGTGGTGCGGTCCTCTTCCCATGGCGAGCAGTCGATGATCGCCGGCGTGTTCCGCCATCTGACGTCGGAGATGCTCCTGCTTTGGGACCGGGGATACTTCAGCTACGAGCTGTGGCAGCAGTTGACCACACGCGCGGTGAAGGTGTTGGCGCGGGTGAAAAGCCGGTTGATCTTGCGACCGATCCGCCACCTGGCCGACGGCTCGTACCTGGCCAAGATCTCCAAGAGCCCCTCCGACCGGGAGAAAGACCGCGACGGGATTGTGGTCCGAGTGATCCGTTACACGCTCGACGACCCGCAACGGGTCGGTCACGGCGAGGAGCATGTTCTGATCACCAACCTTTTCGATGAAGACGGCTATCCCGCGATGGAGTTGATTCTTCTTTACCATGAACGCTGGGAGGAGGAACTGGTCTTCGACGAGCAGAAGACGCACCAGGACCCGCGGCGGGCGACCAAGCCGGCGCAGGTGCGGAGCGAGACACCAGCGGGGGTGATCCAGGAGATCTATGCGTTATCACTGGGCCATTTCGTGATCCGGTCGCTGATGTTCGAGGCCGCCGCGACGGTGAACCTGGATCCGGACCGGCTGTCGTTCACCGGGTGTTTCCAGATCCTGAAATGCCGGTTGCCGGAATGCGACAGCACGACGCCCGCGCGATTCGAGTCGTGGTATCGCGGTTTGCTTTGGGAGATGCAGGCCGAGCGCACCGACCCGCGACGCAACCGGATCAATCCGCGTGTGATCAAACGGAAGATGTCGAAATGGAAGAAGAAACGACCCGAGCATCGGCATCTTCCGCCCTTGAAGAAAACCTTTGCAGAAACAGTGGTTATGCTTCGTTGAACGGTATTGGCCCTTGGTCCGCTCCCGGCGGTAGGGCGCGGGGACACCGACCGCGTCGAGCCGCGCGGGGGCCCTCGTCCAGGACTTGGGCACGTAGAGCCGCATGGCCGCGGGGAAGTGTCCCTTGGGGCTGACGTAATGG
>JBKOZB010000003.1:0-9735 GCA_046744225.1 Planctomycetota bacterium
CACGAGGGCCATTTGATGTTTGGGGTCGCGCTCGGCCCGCTCAACCTGGGAGGGGTCGCGGCGGAGGAAGTAGGCGCGGGTCTGGTCCCAGACCTGTGCCAGCGGGGCGCGGAAGAGGTCCTTCTCCAGCCGGGCCTTCTCGGCGGCGGGGAGGTCGTCCAGGCCGGCGTGGCCGCGGTACAGCTCGTAGAGCTTGGCGGCGCGCATGGCGAACATGGTGCCGCGCTTGAGCACCTGGACCTTGACCCCCATCTCGAACATGTCGGCCGCGGGGGCCATGGCGATGTCGGCCTGCTGCGCCTGGGCGAGCATCCGGCGCACGGCGTCGGACGTCCCCGCCTCGATGCACGACTGGTTGACCGAGCCGGTGACGACGTATGCCGCCCCCATCGCGAAGGCGGCCGCCGCCGCACGGGGGGTCGAGATCCCCCCCGCCGCCCCGATCCGCAGCAGCTGATCATCGCCGAAGTGCGCCTGCGCCCGGTCGCGCAGGGCCAGCATCGTCGGCAAGAGCACAATCGCCGGCTGGTTGTCGGTGTGGCCCCCCGAGTCGGCCTCGGCCGTCACGTCGTGGGCCATGGGAATCCGCCCGGCCCACTCGGCCTGCTCCGGGGTGATTTCGCCCGAGGCGACCAGCGCGCGGAGGTACTTCGCCGGCGGCGGCGCCAGGAACTTCGAGGCCACCTCGACTCGCGAGACCTTGGCGATGATCCGGTTCGGCGCCACGATCCGGCCCGAGCCGTGGCGGTGGATGCCGTGGACGCGGTAGCGCACCACCAGCAAGGTCAGGTCGAGGTAGGCCGACGCTTCGACCAGCCGCACCCCGCGCCGAAGGTAGAGGGCGACCACGGCCGCTTCCAGGTCCGGCTCGTTCGGGCTATGGATCAGGTTGAAGCCGTGGGGGACCGACGGGCCGAGGGTCCGCCCAAGTCGGTCGATCGCCGCATCGACCGCCGCCAGCGGCAGCCCCGCTGCGCCGAAGATGCCGAGCATCCCGGCCCGACCCATTGCTTCGACGATCTCCGCCTAGCCGATCCCGTTGGCCATAGCACCGGCCATGTAAGGAAAGCGGAGGCGATGCTCGGCGCGGAACGAGGCGTCTCCTAGGTGCTCCGGCCGGCAAGGGGGCAAGTACCCGACCAAGCGGTCGGTCCCGGCGACCTCCGGCGCGGCCGGGTCGCCCTCCACAAGTTCGTGGCTGCCCGCTCGTTTCACGACGAGAAACGGATCGCGGACCCTCCCCAGCGCTCGCTCCAGTGTCTCTTCGTAGGTCGTGGGAACCACCACGGTGCCGCTCCACCTCCCCAAATGAAAGCGTTGATCATACTCCACGGGCGTCGGGGCGCCGACGTTTTTTCCCCAACCACCCTACACGACGGGAGGGGGTCTGGTCTCGGGCGTGTTGCCATTCGTCCCGCACGCCGGTCGACGCGGGAGGAACGATCGAGGCAAGCGGCCCGCGCGCAATCCGGGGATTGCCTGGCAACAGGACGGAAATCCCGGGAGAAATCGCTCGGCCCCCGAAAAAATGGTCTCCCAGGCCCGTCCTGCGCGCCTCGGGCGGCGCGGGCGCGCACCGGGTCCGGTGCGAGCGGGGGCCGGGGAGGCCGGGATCTCGAATCCTCTTATTGATGTATAAAGTTTTAGAAATGTGTTGAGGCGGTCGTCTCCGCACCAGGACCGGGCCTCGGCACGGCGGGAAAACCGCAAAAAAGTGACACTCGGATGGCACGCCCGGTCCGAACGGGTTCAGGCTGCCGTCTCGCGGTGGCGATACGCCGGCGCGGTGAGAAAGTGGGGGCCGTGCAGCGCCGAGATTGGCTCGGTGGCGATCGCCTCGGTCAGTAGGAACGGGGCGGGACCGCGGAAGATCTTCTGCGCGATCGCGTGGAGCCCGGCCTGGGAGAACAGCTCGCGAAACTGCCGGGCCGAGGCATGGTGCACGGCGCCTTCCACCCCCGCGACGCAGACGTCGTAGATGAACCAGCCCCAGGGGGCGTCGCGGTAGCCGTCGATGACCATCAGCCGACCCCCCGGCTTCAAGACCTGGCGCATCTCGGCGATCGCCCGGTCCTGGTGGGGGTAGTGGTGGAAACTGTTGGCGCAGGTCACGACGTCGAATGAGCCGGCCGCGAACGGCAGGCGCTCGCTGTCTGCCTGGATCGGGACGATGTGTCCAGCGTGTCGCCGCCAACGCTGGGCCCCCTTGGTCAGCATGCCGGAAACCAGGTCGATCACCCAGACCGACGCCCGGGGCAAGGCCACGCGAATTCGCTCTGCGAACACCCCCGTCCCGCACCCGACGTCCAGCACCCGGACCGGCCGATCCTCCGCCACCGTGCGAATCCGCTTGATCAAGGCCCGGTGCGACGGCCCGAACAGCAGCCATTGCAGGATGCAACGGTCGTAGCTCTCGCTCCAGCGGGTGAATTCATGCGTCGCCTGATGCTTGTCGTACGCCATGGAGCCTCCCTGCTGCCAAGGGATGAAAAGAAGGTGGCATGGTGGCTTTATCCAATTTCGCCGAGCGACGCAACCCGGCTTGGCGCGGATTGCTGGAGTGAGCCACCGGGTTGAAACGTGGAGGGGCCACCACTACGATGATTCCGTTCGAAGGGTGCGTTGCACGCACCTATTCGTCGCCAATTGTGAAGATTGGTGCGTTGCACGCACCCGACCGGGGGGCCTGGCGTGCTGATCTTGCCTGTCTACCTCGACAACCACGCGACCACCCGCGTCGATCCTCGGGTTGTGGAGGTGATGCTCCCGTACTTCACGACATTTTATGGCAATGCCGCGAGCGTCGCGCACCGGTTCGGCTGGGATGCCGCCGCGGCGGTCGATCGCGCCCGGGAGCAGGTCGCCGCGCTGATCGGCGCGGACCCCAGAGAGATTATCGTGACTTCAGGGGCCACCGAATCGAATAATTTGGCGATCAAAGGGGTTTTGCCGCACGTGAAAAGGAGGGGAGTTCACCTCATCACCGCCGCGACCGAGCACAAGGCGGTGCTCGACCCGATGAAGCGGCTGGCCCGCGAGGGCTGGGACCTGACGATCGTCGCCCCTGACGAGTTCGGACTAGTCTCGGCCGAGGCGGTCGAGGCGGCTTTGACCGACCGGACGGTCCTGGTCTCGGTGATGGCGGCCAACAACGAGGTCGGCACGATCAACCCGATCGGCGCGATCGGCCGGGTCTGCCGGTCGCGGGGTGTCCTCTTCCACACCGACGCCACCCAGGCCGTTGGCAAGGTCCCGCTCGACGTCGAGGCCGACGCGATCGATCTGCTCAGCCTCTCGGCGCACAAATTCTATGGTCCTAAGGGGGTTGGAGCGCTCTACGTTCGTCGGTGCGACCCGTCGGTGCGGCTGACGCCGCTGTTCGACGGCGGCGGCCACGAGCGCGGATTCCGGAGCGGGACGGTGCCGGTTCCCCTGGCGGTTGGCCTGGGCGAGGCCGCGGCGATCGCGGCGCGCGAGCGGATGGAGGAGTCGGCCCGTCTCTTCGAACTCCGCGAGCGGCTCCACGCCGGCCTGGCCGCGCGCTTGACGGCGATCCGGCTCAACGGCCACCCAACGCGCCGGTTGCCGGGCAACCTGAACCTGAGCTTCGGCGGCATCCAGGGGGAGGCGCTGATGATGGCGATGCGGGACGTGGCAGTCAGCTCGGGCGCGGCCTGCACGTCGGCCCAGCCCGAGCCGAGCCACGTCCTGCAGGCGATCGGGCTCGACGAGTCTCTGGCGCGGGCCAGCCTCCGGTTCGGGCTCGGCCGGTTCACGACCGCCGGGGAGATTGACTTCGCCATCGAGGTCGTCGCCGGGGCCGTGGAGCGGCTCCGTGCTCCGGCGCCGCGCGCCGTCGGATCGGGATTGGTCCGGGACGGCATGGGATTTGACACGGTTCTATGATAACCTAAGACAAGCCCATCAGCGGCGCGGCCGTCGTGCCGGGAGACGTCCCGCCTTATCTTGAACCAGGAGATTCTTTCCATGGGTGTGACCCTGAGTGAAAAGGCCGCCAATGAGGTCAAGAAGATCATTACCGACCAGAACCTGCCCGAAGGCACCGTGCTCCGCGTCGGCGTCCAGGGGGGGGGGTGCAGCGGTTTCTCCTACAGCCTGAACTTCGACACCAACACCACCGAGCGCGACCGCGTCGTCGACATTCATGGCGTTAAACTCGCCGTGGACAAGAAGTTCGACCCCTACCTCGACGGCACCGTTGTCGATTTCTACGACGGCCTGGAGAAGCGCGGGTTCGTCTTCAACAACCCGAACGTCGTCAAGAGCTGCGGCTGCGGCAGCTCGTTCCAGGTCTGACGGCCGGCTGAAGTGTGATCGCTACGGATTGGGGATTCTGATTGGTGGGACCGACTGAAGTGAAGTCGGTCCCACCAAGTCAGCGATCTGCGTACACGGGGGCCGCGTGCCCTCCATATTTGTTCGACTCACCAGCGCCAGCCGTCCTTCAGCTCGTCGTTGATGACGCATCCCGCCGGCCAATCTCCTTGGAAAGCCTGACGATGCACCGGGCGGCCAGCTCGGCCATGTCGGCCATGTCGGCCATGCCTTTCGTGTCGATTCCGCCGATATGTGGGCTGAAGACGATGTTGGGCAGGCGCAGCAATGGGTTGTCGGGCGCGGGGCTCTTTGTTCAGCACATCGAGCCCCGCGCCGGCGAGATGGCCCGAGGCAAGGCTCTCGGCCAGGTCGGCCTCGACGACCAGCCCTCCCCGGGCGGTGTTGATCAGGAACGAGCCCGGTCGCATCTTCGCCGGGGCACCCGGTTGATGAGCCCCTGAGTCGCCTCCGAGAGCGGCAGGTGGAGGCTGACGACGTCCGACTCGGCCAGCAGCTCCTCGAAACCGAGGCGGCGGATGCCGTGCTTCGCCTCGAACTCGGCGTCGCCGGGCACCGGGTCGTAGGCGAGACGCGCAAGCCGAAGGCCAGGGCGCGTGGCCACCGCGCGGCCGATCCGGCCCAGGCCGACCAGGCCGAGGGTCTTGCCCCGCAAGGGAGGTGACGAGCGTCCGGTCCCAGCCCCTCCGGCACGGATCGTTTGGTCGTTGTGGACGACGTTGCGGGTCAGGGCGAGCAGGAGCGCGAAGGTCTGCTCGGCGACGCTCTCCTAGTTCATCCCCGGCGTGATGACGACCACGATCTTCTTCGCGGTCGCGGCGGCCAGGTCGATCGCGTCGTAGCTGACGCCGGTGCGCGCGATCGCCCGGAGCCGGGGGGCTAGCGCGAGTAGCTCGGCCGAGATCTGCTCGCCGCCGGCCACCATTGCGTCGGCCTCGGGGGAGCGCCGCGCGGAGCTCAAGCTCGGTCAGGGTGTGGTCCCCCAGCGGGGTCGATGAAGCGGAAACCGGCGGCTTTCAGGATCTCGCGGAACGGCCCCGATTGGTTGCGGAGGGGACCGGGCCCGATCAGGAGGGTCGGCATATGGGTCGGCTAGGGTGGGGAGTAAGCGTAGGCAGCCGACAATGAAGAGGAGGAGCGGAGAAGGCGCCCTCTCTTCCTCATTACCGACGATGACAGACTGTCGATGCCCACTCATGTTCCTTATCTTGTCTACACTGCCTACCGCCGGCTTGCCGACTCTGTCAATGGGTCCGCCCGTTGCCCCAGCCGGGCCGGCCGGAGGAGGGGACCATCCGGCTCAGCAGGTCCGGCACGGCGCCGGTGAGCTTCTCGCCCTGGACGGCGTGGGTGTCCTGGATGTCGGACGGTCGGGGCAAGAGGCGGTTGACCAGGGCCATCATCTCGGCCGTTTCGTTGGGGAAGAGGTTCTGGACGACGATGGCCAGATGCGCGGGCCAGCCGACGACGACCTCGGCCTCGCCGTCGCAGACGGCACTCCAGAGGCGGCGGGCGACGTAATCGGCCGAGGCCGAGACGACGGGCAAGGTGTCGGAGAGGGCGAACCAAGTGTACTCCCCTTCGCGGTTGCCCTTGAACCAGGCGTGGGTGTGACCGCCGGTGCGCATCGTGCTCGGGTAGACGCCCGTGACATAGATGTTGTCGCGGGCCAGCTCGGGACGGAGCCCCTCGGTCAGGCCGGTCAGGGCGAACTTGCTGGCCGTATACGGGAGCAGGTGCGGCATGGCCGCCTTCCCCCCCAGCGAACTCACGTTGGCGATCCGGCCGAACTGCCGCGCCCGCATGTGGGGTAACACCGCCATCGTTGCATACAAGGCGCCCCAGAAGTTGGTCGCCATCGCCGCGCGGAAGTCATCGAGCGTCATCATCTCGACCGGGCCGACGCTGATCATCCCGGCGTTATTGATCAGGATGTCAATCCGGCCATGCCGGTTGATCGCCCGATCGACGAGCGCCTGGACTTGGCCGGGGTCGGTGACGTCGGTCGCGATGGCCATCACGCTCGCCGCGCCGATCCGCAACAGCTCGGCCTCGGCCGACTTGAGCGCGTCGAGGTTGCGGGCGGCCAGGACGAGGTGCGCGCCCCGCTCGGCCGCCTGTCGCGCGACGAGGAAGCCGTGCCCGCTCGACGCCCCCGTGATGATCACGACCTGGTCGGCCAGGTCGATCCTCCGCCGATAACGCCGACAGGCCCGCGCCCCCCAGAGCACGCCCGCTCCCGCCAGGGCGCCTAGCAGAATCTTGTCGCGGTTTCGCATGGGAAAGGCTCCCAAGTGGACTTCACCGTCGGCATCGGCCCGGCCGAGGGCTGCGCCGCACCGGGGAATCAAGAACCTGAGTGGCATATTGCGTGCCGCAACCGTGCGATCGAAAAGGCACACCCCAGGGCGTTTCCTGGTTCGGCCGTGAGGAACGGAGGAAGTCGCCTCCGGCTGGAGGCGATCTCTGGTCAAGAGTTTGAGGCGTGGATATCCTTGTAGAATAGGGAGGGGTTTGGACGGATCGAAGATGCTGAGGAACGAGGGGACGACGTGCCAGGACGTGTCTTCATCACGCAGCCGATCCCAGAGCCCGGCCCAAGCCTGGTGCGACAGGTGGCCGACGAGGTCGCGAGCAACCCGGCCGACCGCATCCTCTCGACCGAGGAATTGCGGGCGGCCGTCGGGGGGTGTGACGCCGTGCTCTGCCTCCTGACCGACCCGATCGACGCCTCGGTGCTGGACGCGGCGAAGGGATGCCGGATCTTCGCCAACATGGCGGTCGGGTACAACAACATCGACGTGGCGGCGGCGACCCGCCTGGGCATCCTGGTGACGAACACGCCGGGCGTCCTGACCGAGGCGACTGCCGACCTGGCCTGGACGCTCCTGTTGGGCGTGACCCGGCGCGTGGCCGAGGGGGATCGCGCGATGCGCGCGGGGCGGTTCCCGGGGTGGGGGCCGCTCTACATGCTCGGGGGCGACGTGACCGGGCGGACGCTCGGCTTAATCGGGCCGGGACGGATCGCCGCGGCCGTCGCCGAGCGGGCGCGCGGGTTCCGGATGACGATCCTCTACACCGGCCGGCGGCCCAGCCTCGAGATCGAGGCGCTCGGCGGCCGACTTGTCCCGCTCGATACGCTCCTGGCCGAGAGCGACTTCGTCAGCCTGCACATCCCACTCACCCCCGAGACGCATCACCTGATCGACGAGCGCGCCTTGGCGCGGATGAAAACTTCAGCCTATTTAATCAATACGGCGCGCGGCCCGGTAGTCGATGAGAAGGCGCTGGTCGAGGCCCTTCGCGCGGGCCGGATCGCCGGTGCGGGTCTTGACGTCTACGAGGACGAGCCAAGAATGGCCGATGGACTCGCCGACTGCCCCAACACCCTGCTCCTGCCCCACCTGGGGAGCGCCACCCATGCGACCCGCGCCGCGATGGCCCGGATCGCGGCCGAGAACGTGGTCGCCGTTTTGCGGGGCGAGCGCCCGCCGAACCTCGTCAACCCCGAGGCCTGGCCGGGCGCGGCGGCGAAGGGGGATTCGGGCCGAGTTCGGTCTTGAGAACGTGCGGATTTTCGCCGATCTTCTTGAGGCGAAGTAGTCTTTCGAAATTGAATCGGGTTGAGGCGACCTCGCATGGGCGTACTCAAGTTTCAACTGACGTCGCCCGACCCGGCGAGCCGTCTCCCCGAGCTACGCAAGGCGTTCATCACGGGCCTGGACCGGACCCCCGCCCGCCTGGCCGTCGAGTGGCGGAATGGTCTCTTGACCTGCCATCGCGACAGCAACGAGAGCGGCCGGCTGTTCGTCCCCTGGCCCGTCGACGGATACGGCACGCCGATCGTCGGGACGGCGACCCTGGTCGAGCGGCCCGAGCCCTATCGGCTGGCCGTCGAGCTGGCCCGGGGCAAGCTCAACGACGTGCGGAACCAGCTCGCCGACTGGAAGCTGATGGGTCTGCGCGCGCCCGCCGACCTCGACCGCGTGCTCAAGGAGGCGCACCGGGCATTCATCAAGGCGGCAACCGCGCGCGACCATCCCGAGGAGGCCGACGCCGCCGCGCAGGCGAGCCTGGCCGCCACCTGGACCGCCGGCAACACCCTGGTCGAGGCGTACGCGGGCCAGGTCCTCCAGACCCGCCTGGCCGCCACGCCCAAGCTGAACACGCTCTTCGGCTGTGCCCTGGAGAGCGAGTCGAAGCAGGCCCCTTGGGCCCGCGAGTGGAACGCCGCCTTCAACGCGGCCCAGATCGGCTGCCCGTGGAAGGCGATCGCCCCCTCGGAAGGCCAGTATCACTGGGACGAGTTCGATGCGCAACTGGCCTGGTGCCGGCGCCACAAGCTGCACATCCTGGCCGGCCCGCTTCTGGAGTTCCGCCCCCGCGCCCTGCCCGACTGGATCTGGCTCTGGGAGGGCGACTTCGACACGATCCTCGGTCTCGTGACCGACCTCATCCGGCAGGTCGTCACCCGCTACCGGGGGAAGATCCCGGTCTGGAACCTGGTCCACCGCCCCGCCAGCACCGACTTCCTTGGCCTGTCCGAGGAGGAGCAGATCCGGATCGCCGCCCGGGCGATCCAGGTGGCGCGGCAGGCCGACCCCTCGGCGCAGTACACCCTCGGGCTCGAGCGCCCCTGGGCCGAGTGGCTCGGCTCCAGCTCGTTCCAGCTCGGCCCGCTCCATCTGGCCGACTACCTCGTCCGCGCCGACCTCGGCTTGGCCGGCATCGCGCTGGAGATCGCCCCCGGCTACTCCGCCCCCGGCAGCCACATCCGCGACTTGTTCGACTTCTCGAAGCTGCTCGACCTTTACTCCTTGCTTAACCTACCTTTGCATATCGGCCTGGTCTTTCCGTCGTCGGCCGAGCCCGACCCGCAGGCCGACCCGTCGGTCCGGGTTGAGACCGGGCAATGGCCCGCCCCGCCCGACGAGATGAGCCAGACGAGCTGGGCGGCCAAGTGGATCGCTTTGGCCGTCGCCAAACCGTTCGTCCGCTCCGTGACCTGGCTCCAGGCGAGCGACGCCGCGCCCCACCTGTACCCCCACGGCGGACTCTTCCACAAAGATCAGACGGCCAAGCTCCTCTTCCCCTGGCTCAAGTCCTTCCGCCGCGAGGTTTTGGCCTGACCCTGACCTCCTCGCGCGCGGCCTCCTTGCGGGGGCGGCCCCACCCGGAACAACCCTCCCAAGTCGTTCGTGAAATGCGAAGCGGGGCACCAGGGACTGGACCTGAGCCCCAGGCGAAAACCGGCCCCTTCCCTCCCGGAACTGGGGCCCCGGTTCCGGGAGGCGGATATCCTCAAGAACATCGGAGAAAACAGCAACGATTTCCCCGAAACCCGCGGGCCCGTTCTGGCAGGCGGCCGACGGCGACGGG
>JBKOZB010000026.1:0-5354 GCA_046744225.1 Planctomycetota bacterium
CGAACGCGAGCCTCTACGACGGTGGCTCGGCGGTGGCCGAGGCGATGCTCATGGCCCTGACCGTCACCCGGCGCCTGGGCCGGGTCGTCGTCGCCGGGTCGGTCCACCCCGAGTATCGCCAGATCCTCGCCACCTTCCTGGCGAACCTCGAACCCGAGCTGGTTACCGTCCCCGCGCCCGAGGGCCGCGTCGATCCGAAGGCGCTGGCCGGGGCCGTCACCGAGGATACAGCGGCGGTCATCGTGCAATACCCCAACGTTTTCGGCCAGCTTGAAGAGGTCGAGGCGCTGGTGGACACGGCGCACCGCGAGGGGGCGCTGGCGATCGTCAGCGTCGATCCGATCAGCCTCGGCCTGCTCCGCCGCCCCGACTCCTACGGCGCCGATCTCGTGGTGGCCGAGGGACAGGGCCTCGGCAATCCGATGTCGTTCGGCGGCCCGTATCTCGGCATCATGGCCTGCCGCGAGGAGTTCGTGCGGAAGATGCCGGGGCGGATCGTTGGCCAGACGACCGATCGGAACGGCAAGCGGTGCTGGGTGCTGACCCTCCAGACCCGCGAGCAGCACATCCGGCGCGAGAAGGCCACGTCGAACATCTGCACGAACCAGGGCCTGCTCGCGCTGCGGGCCAGCATCTACCTCGCCGCCGTCGGCCCGAATGGCTTGCTGCAGGCCGCCGAACTCTCGACCCGCAAGGCCCACTACGCGGCCGAACAGTTGGCGCGGGTCCCTGGTCTCTCACCGGCCTTCGACGGCCCGTTCTTCAAGGAGTTCGTGATCCGCTCGGAAAAAGACCCGGCTCGGGTCCTCGCGGAAGTCGGCCGCCTCGGCTTCCACGGCGGGATCGCGCTGGGGCGGTGGTATCCCGAGCTGGCCGACGGCATCCTCGTCGCCGTGACCGAGAAGCGGACCCGGGCCGAGATCGATGGTCTGGCGCGGGCCTACAAGCAGGCGCTGGGGGCGGTTTGATGCCCTTGGAGATCACGAGGGCCAACACAGCCACAAGTCGGCGCGTGGAACAGTGGGTGTCCGACGGATAATCACGGCCGAGGGATCTTGGGGAAAAGGGATGCGACCGGCGAAGAGATTCGCCAGGCCATGGGCTTTGCCATCCGTGAGGCGGTTCGCGACCACAAACGCGCCGGGAACCCGATCGCCGTCTGGGATTGGGGAAAGAATGAAGTCGTGATCGTGCCGCCGGAAGAGATCGTCGTGCCCGACGAGGACGACATGCGGGACGAGGCGGTTGAGACACGGACCGGGCAGGAGGGATAAGCCCTGATCTATTGACGTTCAGGAACAGCGGCTGTTACTTTTCTCACGGAAGTCGATTCATGTACAAGCTCGACCCTCCTCCCTTGCTCTTCGAGTCCAGCCGCCGCGGCCGCACGACGGCGATCTTCCCGGCCTCGGACGTGCCCGACCGGCCGCTGGATGAGCTGATCCCCGACGCGCATCGCGCCGAGGGGCCGCCGCCGTTGCCCGAACTGGGCGAACTCGACATCGTCCGGCACCACACGAATCTGTCGGCGCTGAACATGTCGATCGACTCGAATTTTTATCCACTTGGGTCGTGCACGATGAAGTACAACCCGAAGCGGAATGAGCGGCTCGCGGCACTTCCGGGGCTCGCAGCGCAACATCCCTACCAGGACGAGAGCACGCTCCAGGGGTTGCTGGCGCTCCTCTACGAGCTTCAAGAAGACCTCGCCGAGATCGCGGGGTTGCATGCGGTCAGCTTGCAGCCGGCCGCCGGGGCGCAGGGCGAGCTGACGGCGCTGCTGGTTGCCGCGGCGTACTTCCGCGACCGGGGGGAGACGCGCACCAAGGTCCTGATCCCCGACAGCGCTCACGGCACCAACCCAGCCTCGGCGCACCTGGCCGGGTTCGAGTGCGTTACGATCAAGAGCGACGCGCGCGGGCTGGTCGATCTGAACGACTTCAAGTCGAAGCTCGACGACCAGGCCGCCGTCTTCATGATCACTAACCCGAACACGGTCGGGCTGTTCGATCCCCAGGTCGGTGAGATCTCCCACCTGCTCCACGATCGGGGGGCCTTGCTCTACCTCGACGGCGCCAACATGAACGCGATCCTGGGCACCGTCCGCCCGGGCGACATGGGGGCCGATCTGATGCACTACAACCCGCACAAGACCTTCTCCGGCCCCCACGGCGGCGGCGGCCCCGGCGCCGGGCCGATCGCGGTCCGGAAGCCGCTCGCGCTCTACTTGCCCGCCCCCGTGGTCGCCCGCAACGACGACGGCACATACCGGCTCGACGACGACCGGCCCAAGGCGATCGGCCGCGTCCGCGCGTTCTTCGGCAACACCGGCGTCTTGTTCCGGGCCTACTGTTATCTTCGGAGCCAGGGGCCCGACGGGCTCAAGGCCGTCGCGCAGCACGCCGTCCTCAACGCGAACTATTTGATGTCGCTCGTCCGGCACAAGTATCCTGTGCCGTTCGATGAACGCTGCATGCACGAGTTCGTCGCTTCGGCGCGGTCGCTGGCGCGCGAGCGAGGAATCCGGGCCATGGACATCGCCAAGCGCCTGATCGATCATAACTTCCATGCGCCGACGGTCTATTTCCCCCTGATCGTCCCCGAGGCCCTGATGATCGAGCCGACCGAGACGGAGAGCCGCGAGACGCTCGAAGCCTTCGCCAAGGTGCTGCTCGCCATCGCCGAGGAAGACCCCGACACCCTGCACGAGGCACCCCTCACCACGCCGATCAGCCGGCCCGACGAGGTCAAGGCGGCCAAGACCCCCGTCCTGAAGTGGGCCGGGACCGCCGTCCCGGAGTCGGGAAGTTTGAGAGAATGAGCGTCCCTTGCCGTCCCTGAACCGATCCCCGAGGGGCTTGCGGTGTCGATCGTCGTCGAGGATTTTCACAAGGCCTACGGCGAGACCGTCGCGGTCGCGGGGATTGCCTTCACGGTCGAGCCGGGGGAGATCCTCGGGCTGGTCGGCCCGAACGGAGCGGGGAAGACGACGATGCTCCGCGCCCTGGCGGGCATCCTGACACCGACGCGCGGGCGGCTGCGAATCGACGGCCACGATCTGGCGCGCCAGCCGATCGCGGCCAAGGCCGCGCTGGCGTAGCGCACGACACGCCGGCCTGAGCGGAGATGATGTCAGGAGGGCCGTCATGGCGACGTCGTGCTGGATCTTGCCCCACGAATCGGCCGATGGGCCGGGGAACATGGCGCTCGACGAGGCGCTGCTCGAGGCCGTGGCCGACGACCCCTCGGCGGCGGTGCTTCGAACGTACGACTGGACGGTCCCGACCCTCAGCCTCGGCTATTTCCAGCGCTGGGCCGATACCCTGGCCGACCCGCGCTGGCAGGACGCGCCAATCGTCCGCCGTCCGACCGGCGGCGGGGCGATCTGGCACGACCGCGAGCTGACCTATGCCCTGGTCGTGCCGGGCGATCACCCCCTGGCCCGCCCGAACACCGCCCTTTACCACGCGGTCCACGAGGCGATCGCCGGTCTGCTCCGGTCGCAGGGTCTGGCGGCCAACCGGCGTGGAGCCGAGGCCGCTCCTGAAGAGGCGAGTCGTCCCTTTTTATGCTTTTCCGACCGCGATCCCGAGGATATTGTGGCCGGCGGCGTGAAGGTAGTGGGCAGCGCCCAGCGACGGCGCGCGGGCGCGGTGCTCCAGCATGGCGCGGTACTCCTGGCTCGCTCGTCCACCACGCCCGAACTGCCCGGCGCCGGCGACCTCGGTCCGGTTCCCCCGGACGCGATGTTCTGGGCCAACCTGCTGCGCGAGCGAATCCCCGCGGCCCTGGGCCTTCGTGCCCAGTCCCACGACGTTCCCGACGCGGTCCGACAACGGGCCCGGACCCTGGAGCAAGCGGTCTATCGGGATTCTGCGTGGACCAGGCGCCGTTGAGGACCGACCGGAATGGGCCTCCCGCAACCGACTCATCCCGCGACGCTGTTTCGTCAATGAATAAATTGATCGGAACGCTGGGCCCGAGACTTGGTTCTTCGCGCAGTTTCGCTAAAATACCAGAGATTGAATCAAGAACTCGTCCCCGGCTGATCTGCGCGATTGATTCAAGATCATGAGGATCGGTACGCGAAGGCTCGGCCCTCCCTCCCGTGTCCGGGTCGGCCGTTGTTCGCTCCCGACCTTGTGACTATGATGCAAGCGGTCTCGAAGTGGGCCCGCCTCCCTTGCCGATACGTCCCCTGTCCGCTGTTCGTCCTTTCGATCCTGTGTGTCCGTCCGTGCTTGGGAGTTGGCCGGTGGTTCTCCAAAGACAGTTCCACGCTCAACCTTTCGCCGTTGACCCAAGAGGTCGGGACGGTTCTCAATGCGAGTACAACTGATTGTGGTCCAGGGCAAGCCTGAGGGGAAGGTCATCCCCCTGGCCGGCCCCGTCTTCAAGATTGGCCGGAGTGAGATGTGCCATCTTCGGCCGAACAGCGAACAGGTTAGTCGCGAACACGCCGAATTCCTGATCACGCCCGACAAGGTCACCATCCGCGACCTCGGCAGTCGGAACGGGACTCTGGTCAACGGCAAAGCGCTGACGGAGCCGGTGACGCTCAAGGACCGCGACCTCGTGCAGATCGGCCCGCTGACCTTCGCTGTCTCGATTCAAGATGCGCCGATGGCGACGAAGGTCGCCGCCAAGCCTCGCAAGCCCGCCTCGCCCGACGAGGTCGCGCTCGACGAGATCGAATCGTGGCTGATCGCTGACAACGCCAATCCGACTCCCGATCGTCCCTCGGGCATCTACGGCGGCGAGACGATCACGATCACCACCGAAGGGAACAAGCCGCCCGCCGCTCCTGCTTCCACCCCCACCGTGGAGAGCGAGGACATCTTTGACAAGCTCGACGAGGAGAAAGAGAGCGAGGAGACGTCGGGGAGCCCCGCGAAGGAGATGCCCGCGGAACTGATCGACGAGTCGAACCCGTTTTACGCCAAGAAGAACCAGCCCGCCCTGACTCCGGCCAAGCCCGCCGCCCGAAACACGAGCGACGCCGCTTCGGAGATCTTGCGCAAGCTGATGGAGCGGCGACGGGGCTCGAAGTGACCCGCCCGGAGACGGCGGACCAAGGCGGTTTCCCCCTCCGCCCCGTCCCGCTCCGCGTGTCTTCCCGTTCGTCGAACGGCTGGCCTCTTTTGGGGATCGCCGCCTGATGTCTGACGAGGATCCCCCGCCGGCCGCCACGGAACAGCTCGCGCGCCTCCTCGAACGTCTCGAGACGGCCGTCGTCGGCCAGCGCCTGCTCCTGGAGCGGCTGGTGATCGCCCTGCTGACGGGGGGGCACGTGCTGATCGAGGGGGTTCCCGGGCTGGCCAAGACCCGCGCGGTCCGCGCGCTGGCCCGCGCGC
>JBKOZB010000197.1:0-18568 GCA_046744225.1 Planctomycetota bacterium
ATCGGCTTCCCTTCGTCGTAGGTCATCACGACCCGCGCGAGGCTCGATCCGAAAACGTCCAGGATCTTCGACTTGACCCGGTCGATGCTCTGATCGGTCGTCCGGATATTGAACCGGCTCAGCTTCTCATCCTGCCCCACCTTGAGGCTCTCGACGGTGACGTCGGGCAGTGTGTTCGCCTTTTCGCGAACGAAGCCGGCCCGATCCGACTCGGAGAGCGACGCGACGGCCTTGTCCTTCTCGTTCAGGCGGATCGTGACCAGCGTGCCGCCGGTGAAGTCGATGTTGTACATCCCCACGCCCCGCGCGTAGGTGGCGATCAGGCCGAGCACAATCAATATCAACGAGGCGCCCATGCAGTAATAGCGCGGGCCGATGAAGTTGATGTTCGTCTTGGCGAGCATCTTCAGCATGGTCAGCTTCTTCAGCCATCCTTGCTGGTAGCAGAACTCGAAGATGACCCGCGAGACGAAGACGGCGGTGAACAGGTTCCAGAGCATGCCGATAATCATGGTCAGGGCGAAGCCCTTGACCTCCTCGGTGCCAACCCACCAGAGGACGATGGCCGACAGCAGCACCGTGACGTGCGAGTCGAAGATCGTGACCCAGGCGCGGTTGAACCCGTTGCGGATCTCCTGGGCCAGACTCGCCCCGCGTTCCTTCTCCTCGCGCATCCGCTCGAAGACGAGCACGTTGGCATCGACCGCCATGCCGATCGTCAGCGCCAGGCCCGCCAGGCCGGGGAGCGAGAATGTCGATTGCATGAAGGCCATCGAGCCGATCAGCAGGATCATGTTCAGGACCAGCGCGATGACCGCGACCACGCCGGCAAACCGGTAGTAGAAGACCATGAAGATCGGCACGACGAGCATCGAGACCCAGATGGCACGGATGCCCTTGGCGATCGTGTCCTCGCCCAGGGTCGGGCCGACCTTCTCCTCCTGGAGCGGGTTCGGGTTCAGGCTGGCCGGTAAGCTTCCTTCCTGGAGGATCTTGATCAGGTATTCGACGTCCTTGGCCTTGAAGCCCTGGCCGCCTCCTTCGATGATCCCCTGGTCGCGGATTTCGGAATTGATGGAAGGCGCCGACATGACGAGGTTGTCGAGCAGGATCGCCAGCTGGTACTTGAAGGCATCCCCCTCCTCGGGCAGGTGCTCGCGGGTGAGCTGACCGAACTTGCGGGCCCCCTGGCGGTTGAAGACGAAGCCGACGGCCGGCTGGAGCCGCTCGTCCTGGGTGCTGTAGACCCGCGCCAGGTACTTCCCGGTGACGTTCTGGCGATCGACGTTGCAGAGGATGTAGCGTTCGACACGGCCCGGGGCGACCTTCTCCTCGCGGATGATCGGGTCCATGGGCCGGGGGTTGCTCGGATCGCTGCCGTGGATCTCGCTCGGGTTGAAGTCCACCCGGTACGCGGTGATCATGCGGAGGTTGTGCGGCTTGGCCAGGACGAGCGTGTTGCCGGTGTTCTTCTCGACTGGGACCATCACCGTCTGCTCGATGCCCGAGGCATCCTTGCCGGTCAGCTCGACGTTGACCCCCGCGTAGCGGTTCTTTTTCCAGTTCTGGGCCGGGTCGGTGATCGTCCGGGCGGTGAACTTGGGGTTGGTCCCGGTCGAGACCTCGCCGAGCCGGGCCCACTGGTACCGCGCGGGGGGCCGGGCCAGTCCATTGGGGCCGAGCGCCCGGTCGATGACGTCCTTGTCGTGCTTGTGGTTGGCCAGGATGCGGAACTCCAGCGCGCCGACGTTCGTCAGCATGCGCTTGACGTCTTCCACCTCCTCGGCACTCGTCGCGGGGAGGATGATCTCCAGGCGGTTGCTGCCGATTTTGCGGATCGGGATCTCGAGCACCCCCTGGGGATCGACCCGGTGCTTCAGCGCCGAGATCAACTCGTCCATGTTGAAGTTGGCCGGCAAGTTTTCCTTGACGACCTCATAGACCAGGATCGTCCCGCCTGACAGGTCAATGCCCAGCTTGAGCTTCTGGGACGGTGGCCACATCGCCAACAGGCCCGCCAGGGTCGTGATCCCGATCAGCGCGAACTTGCCACCAAGCTTTTTCATGTTCGTTCCCTGCGGCCCGTCGGGCGCGTCGGCAGCACGTCCCCGAGGGGCGGCGAGCCCCCGAAATCGAAGCGCCGGACCGCACCGGAGGGCCCGGATTCGAGAACCAATCCATTGACTTCCTGCGGCGAAGCGAGGGACAGGGCCAGTGCGCTCCACCAGCCGCGCGGCGTGGACCGTGCGATCCTCGTGCGTCTCCCGACGCCGGTTAGCTGACCTTTTCCTTCTCTTTTTCCTTGTCCGAAGCGACGTCGATCACCTTGAGCACCGACGTCTTGCTGAACGCGATCTTGACGTTGTCGTCCACCCGGAGCACGACCCGATCCTGGTCGTTGTCCACAGAGACCACGGTGCCGTAGATCCCGGCCAGGGTCAGGACCTTGTCGTTCTTCTTCAGGGCGTTGATCATCGCCTGCCGCTTGCGGTCCTCGAGCTTCTTGGGACGCATGATGATGAGGTAGAACAGGAACGGGATCGCAATCAGGGGGAGAAGGTTGGTCAGGATGTTCGGGTTTCCTCCCGCGGCCGGCGCGTTTTCCGCGAACACGAACGGGAACAGGGCAAGCAGGTCGGGCATCATGGGGTTCCGTGGTGTCTCGGGCACAATGGGGGGGACGGATCGGTCGGACCGCGGAACGAACGACGGCTCCGGGCCGTCCGGCCGTGTCCCGCAACAAGCACTCTAACCGTTAAGGTCCCAACGCTTCAAGAACCTCTGCACGGAACGGGACGAATCGGCCGTCGGATATCGCCTCGCGAATCCGCGCCGTCAAGCGTTGCAGGTAAGCGACGTTGTGGATCGAGGCCAGGATCGGGCCGAGCATCTCCTTGGCCAGGAACAGGTGGCGCAGGTAGGCCCGGCTGAACAGGCGGCAGGCGAGACAGTCGCACCCTGGCTCGATCGGGCGGGGATCGGTTCGGTGCGCGGCGTTGCGGAGCTTGACCGGCCCCCGGTCGGTCAGGCACGTGGCGTTGCGGCCGTTGCGGGTCGGCAAGACGCAATCGAACAGGTCGATGCCGGTCGCGACGGCGTTGAGGAGGTCCTGGGGGCGCCCCACCCCCATCAGGTAGCGGGGCCGGTCGGCCGGCAGGAGGTACGTCGTGACTTCCAGGGCCCCGCGGACCTGCTCGCGGCTCTCGCCGACGCTCACGCCGCCGACGGCGTAGCCGTCGAAGTCGAGCGCCCGGAGCGCCTCGGCGCACGCGGCGCGGAGGTCGGCATCGTCTCCCCCCTGCACGATCCCGAACAGGGCCTGGTCGGTCCTCGTGTGGGCGGCCTTGCACCGCTCGGCCCAGCGGATCGTTCGGGCGACCGCCTCGGCGATCGCCTCCGTCGAGGCCGGCAGCGCGGGGCAGTGGTCGAGGCACATCGCGACGTCGGCCCCGAGCGCCTGCTGGATCGCGACGGCGCGCTCGGGGGTCAGCTCGAGCAGCCGGCCGTCGCGGTGCGACCGGAACGTCACCCCGGCCTCGGTGATCTTCGACCGAGCCGCCAGGCTGAAGACTTGGAAACCGCCCGAATCGGTCAGGATCGGCCCGTCCCAGCCCATGAACCGATGCAAACCCCCGACCGCCTCGACCACATCCTCGCCCGGCCCGAGCGTCAGGTGATAGGTGTTCGCCAGCACCATGCGCGTGCCGGTGCCGCGGAGCTGGTCGGGCGTGACCCCCTTGACCGTCGCCTGGGTCCCAACCGGCATGAACGCGGGCGTCTCGACTGTCCCGTGCAAGGTCGTGAGCCGGCCTCGACGCGCCGACGAATGGGGGTCGTGGCCAACCGTCTCGAACTGGACCGGACGAGCCAGGCGAAGCGACCTCATGGTGAGTCGATCGGAATCCTCTCCTCGGTGGCGACGGCCGGCAGGGCCGGCCCGACGAAAAACGTTGTAGGGCCTGCCCTGCCGGCCGAATCGACCACAATCAGGCGGACGCGTGGATGAGGACAGCTCGTCAGTCGTTCTTGAGCTTCAGGCCCAGCTCGGTGAGCTTCTCGCGGACCTCGTTGAGCGAGGTCACGCCGAAGTTCTTGCACTCCATCAGCTCGTCGCCAGTGTGGATAATCAGCTCGCCAACGGTCTGAATGCCGAGCTTGGTCATGCACTTGCGAGCCCGGACCGAGAGGTTCAGGTCGCTGATCGGCTTGGCCAGCAGCGCCTTCTCCTCCTGCGAGAGCTCCTCGATCGGCTCGGCCCGCAGGTCGCCGTCGGCCGCGCGCTCGCCCCCTTCCAACGCCATGCCGAGCCGGAGGTTCTTCGACGCCATCATCTCCTTGATTTCCAGGAGCGAGGTCTCGCCGAAGTTCTTGCTGGCCAGCAGGGCGGCCTCGGTCGTGCGGGTCAGGTCGCCGAGCGTCCGGATGTTCATCTTCCGCAGACAGTTACGGCTGCGGACCGAGAGCTCGAAGTCGGTGACCGGGATCTCCAGCAGTTGTTTCAGGACGGTGAAACCGCGCTCGGCCTCCTCGTCGTAGTACATGTCCTTGCTTGCCCGGCAGTCCTTGAAGAAGAGGCGGGCGCGGGGGTGGTTCGGGTCGAAGGCGAGCACCTGGCGGTAGCACTGCTCGGCCTCGCGAAACCGCATCTCGTCCTCGTAGAGGACCCCCAGGTTGATCAGTGCGGCCAGGGGGACCGGCGGGCGCTGGGTGCAGCGCTTGTAGTAATCGACGGCCGTCTCATCGTTGCCGTAGAGGTCGTTGATGTAGGCCAGCTCGAATAGCGCCCCGGTGTGGTCACGGTCGAGGGCCAGCGCCTTCTCGAACTCGGCGGCGGCGGCCTCCAGCTCGCCGTCGTCGGCCAGCAGGCTGCCGTGCTGGTAGTGGTATTCGGCGGAGCTCCCTGCCAGCGTCTCCAGGTCCGCCAGGATTTTCTGGGCCTCCCCGATTTGCCCGGCCCGTCGGAGCGCGCCGGCGCGGTGCAGCTCGGATGACTTGGCGTCGTAGCCCGCCTTGGCGGCGTCGGAGAACGCCTGCGCGGCCGCTTCCCAGCGTTGCAGGTTCTCCAACGCCAGGCCGCGATGGAAATGTGCCAGGCCGACGTCGCCGGCCTTGGCCAGGTGATCCAGACCCGACTGGTGGCGGCCAAGGAGCACCTCACCCACCCCGAGCCGAAGGTGGATATCGGGCTTCATCGCCCCCTTCTCGCGATCCCTCATCGCCGCGACGGCATCGCGCAGCGTGCGGTAACGCGACGGATCACGACCGAGCACCTCGCGCAAGTCGGCCACGGCAGAAACATCGAACGGATTACGATCGAGGAGCGCGCGCACGTCGGTGGTCATCAACTCGGCCATCCGTCTTCTTCTCCCTCAACCCCAGACATGCCCACGGACGATTCCCACAACAGCCCCGAATCTCCCGGCGGACGCCGGTTCATGGGCAAACGATCGATTGTAACGATCGGCGCGGCATTTGCAATCTATGGTCCGAAGTCGGTTTCAGAGCCCCGAGGGTCTTCGCCCGCCGGGTTGCTGTTCGGGGGGGTAACGACCTATAATGGTCCTGTCTTGGACGGGAGAAGCGGGTCCACCGTCGGACCCGGGCCGTGATTCGAGACGCCCTGCCGCCGATTTTTTCCCACGTGAGCCCCGACGATCCTCCTCGTAACAACGTGGCGGTCCTGGTCAGTGGCGGGATCGACAGCGCCATTCTGTGCGTCGATTTGCTCGGCGGCTTCGCCCGCGTCTTCCCGCTCTACGTCCGGTTCAAGCTGCGCTGGGAGGAGGTCGAATTGGCCAGCCTCCGGCGGTTCCTCGGCGTCGTCGCGCGGCCGGGTCTGATGCCTTTGCACGTCCTGGATGAGCCGATCACCGCGGTTTACGGCGACCACTGGAGCGTTGACGGGTCGGATGTCCCGGGGGCCGAGACGCCGGACGAGTCGGTTTATCTTCCCGGCCGGAACCTGCTGCTCGGCGGCAAAGCGGCCGTCTGGTGCCGGTTGCGTGGGATTGAGGCCCTCGCCTTCGGCTGCTTGCGGGCGAACCCATTCCCTGATAGCACGCCCGAGTTCTTCCAAGGGCTGGAGTCGGTCGCGAACCGGGCGATGGGAGGCCGACTCAGGATCGTGCGGCCTTACGAGCGGCTGGACAAAGCGGCGGTGTTGCTCAGGGGGGCTGGCCTGCCGCTCCATCTCACGTTCTCGTGCCTGAACCCCGTGGCCGGTCGGCATTGCGGCGCTTGTAACAAGTGCGCCGAGAGGCGGAACGGCTTCCGTGCCCTCGGCTGGCCCGACCGGACCGTCTACGCGACCGCGCCGGCCGCCCGATCGCGAGATTGAGACCGACGCATGTACCAAGTGACACGCGAGATCGAGTTCTGCTACGGACACCGGCTGCTCCACTATGACGGCAAGTGCCAGCACCTGCACGGCCACAACGCGCGCGCGGTCATCGCACTCCAGTCCCCCACGCTCGACCACCGGGGGATGCTCGTGGATTTCGTCGAGATCAAGCGCGAGGTGCAGCGCTGGATCGATGAGAACCTCGACCACAACATGCTGCTCTGCCGCGACGACCCGATCCTGCCGGTCTTGCAGGCGCATGGCGAGCGCGTCTTCGTGATGGAGCACAACCCGACCGCCGAGAACATCGCCCGCCTGATCTTCGAGCACACCGCCGCGGTCGGACTGCCGGTTGTCGAGGTGATCGTCTGGGAGACCGAGAAGTGCCACGCGTCCTACTCGGCCTGAAGACTGGGGGACGCGGGTTCAATCGCAAGCGACCGGCGCGAGCGCGAGCGACCTTTCCTTAATGCGCGTGACCGTGGCCGCCTCCACCGTGGCCGTGTCCGTCGTCCACAGGCTCCTCCTCGGGGACGAACGAGTCGGGCTTGTAAGGAAACTTCAACGACTCGACCGTCCACTCGTACTTGTGGTTCTTCGACACGCCTCGGAGCACGGCGAGGGCGAACTGCCCCTTCTCCGGAGAAGCCTTGCTCCCCGGCCCGTGTACTTCGAGCAAAGCAGAGGCGTAGGCGTCGAGCCCCTGGAGGCCGTGCTTCTCGATCCGGACGAAATGGAGCTCTTCCTGCGGAGAGCTGGCCAGGCGGGCCTTGAGTGCGCGGAGTTCGGACGTCTCCATCTCGAGCATGCGCGCATCCGGCATGCTTTTCCTGATCGCCTGAACGACCTCCGCAGGGCTCTTATCGTTCCGGAACGACGGCGGTTGGTGATACCAGAGCGCCTTGTCGATTGGCCCTTCCTTGAGGGCGGCCAGGTACGTCCGGGCGAACTGCTTCGACTCGCGGAGGAGGACAACGTCCTGAACCGCGGCGGTCGTCAACGAGGCGAGGCCAAAGACCAACCCCAGCGCGATTCCCGCCTGCGCCAGGCCGCGCCCGGTCAGGACGTCGGACAAGCGCTGGATCCTGTGGTCGGCGTAAAGACCCAGAAGGATGGCGGCGGCGGCGAATGTCAGGAAGAACCAGTGCGCGAAGCAGAGGAGCGCGAGGATGCCGAAAAGGAGGCTGACGATGGCATGCGGACTGATTGCCCGATAGGTGGGGAACTCATTCTCGATTGCAGAGACCGACGCCATCCCGGGTTTCGAGGGGGTCAGGTTCGAATCAATGGCCACGGTGCGGCTCCTCCAGACAGGGCGAGGGCGGTCGGACGGTCCTGCGCGGGACGATGTGAGATGGCGATTGGGGGAGCAAGCGTGCGGCTCGGCCGTGCGACCTTCCGATATCGAGGCTAATCACCTCGGTCCGAACCGTCAAGCAATCAACGCGAGGCCGGGACGAGGCTGCGGTCGGGGAGGAACGTCGCCACCGCCATCGCCACCCAGAACAGGCCGAGGATCCAGCCGGTCACGTTCGTCCAGGACCAGTTCCGGCCGGCGAGCCGGCACCGCCAGCCGGCCAGGAGGACGGCGAGGATCGTCAGGCCCATCGTCTGGTAACTGAGCGGCGTGGCCCAGGCCATCGTCCGCCATTGCCCGTTCACCACCGCGACCGCGTCGAAGACCCAGACGAGCAGGCCGCCAGTCATCCAGAGCAGTTCGCCGAGTCCCCCTTCCCCCGCCTCACCCCGCGCCAGGATGATGGGGCCAATCAGCGCCAGACAGCCGGCGAGCGTGTCGATGCTCGCCAGGAGCTGGTGCGGGGGCCAGGACACCTTGCCCCTCGTCACCAGGATGCTCAGCCCGGAAACCACCGCGCCTCCGACCAGGAGGGCGTTGACGAGCGGAGACGTGGCGACCGTCGAAGACGGCGACGACTTGGGCGGGGTGCGCTTCGGGGCCATCGGCGGCAAGTTCCGGGTGGAGAGCCACGAGTGGATCAAACCGAGAACGACCCACCCCGGACGGGGCGGGCCGGAGCCGGCTCTATGCATCGGTCGCCGTCCGCCTCCGGAATGAGACGTTTTTGTCGTTCGGGTCGGAACCTTTTTCTTCAAGCCGCCGCGCGAACAACGCCGATTCCTCTTTCTAAATCTTGAGCAACGCGCCCGGGTGAAAGGTCATCATTGAGGGCGAGAAGGGCTGGCTTCGTGACGTTCCGGCATTTTCTGAGCTGGAAGCCGCTGTTCTACGACACTCTGATCCCCTTGCTGCGCCCGTTGGGCCCGGTCCGGGGCGATGAGGTCTTGGGTGGCATTGGCCGCCTGCTGGCGACCGCCTGTCCCTCTCGCCGCCGCGCGATGGTCGAGGCGCTGAGCCGGGTCCGGGAGGATCTCGATGCCGACTGGGACCTCGACGCGACCCGCGCGGCGCTCGAAGGCAGCGCGATCCGCTTCCTCGTCCGCGACTACTTTCTCGACGGCGCGAGCGACGCCGACTTCTTCGGCCGGTTCGACGTCTCCGGGTTCGAGCACGTCCAGGGGGCGAGGGATTGGGGCCAGGGGGTGATCCTGGTCGGCTGCCACCTGGGCTCGCACCTGTCGGGCATGCACTGGCTCTATCGTCGCGGGGTGCCGCTCCGGCTCCTGATCCAGCGTCCCCAGCACGTCTCGCGCTACCTGCAAGGCTGCTTCGATGCGGCTGATGATCCGCACCCGCAGGCGGGCTTCTTCCTCCGCCGCGACCTGATGCCCGAGGTCGCCTCGCAGCGAATCTTCCGGACGCGCGCGGCGCTCCGCGACGGGATGGCGGTGTACATCAAGGGCGACGTCCCCTGGGTCGGCCCGAACACCCGCCCCGGGCGGCTTCTCGGCTTCGAACGGACGTTCCAGTCCCTCTGGGCCGAGCTGGCCGCCCTGTTCCGGGCGCCGGTGGTTCCGATGTTCTGCACGCACCGGCCTGGCGGCCGGTTCGCGCTGACGTTTGACCCCGCCTGGACCGTGGTCCGCGGCGACGAGGGAGCGGCCGTAACGCGCTACCTGGAGCGGCTGGAGACGGAGATCCTCGCCCACCCCGCCGACGCCATCGCCCACCTGCTCTGGCCGTGCTACGGCCCCCCCTCGACCCAGTCCCCCTCCGCCTTGCGCCGGCACGCCACACGCCCTTCAGCGCAAGCGACGCCGGTGGCCTGAAGCAAATGACAAAGGCAAAATAATCGTAGATCATGGATAGATCCATCGGAGCAGCATTCCTCGATCGGCTGTTCTCCCATAGATCTTTCCGCCCGGCAGCGAGGCGGTCAGCCGGCCATCCTTCGCCGAGAGTCGATAAGTGAGCCCTCCGGACCCGGTCCAGGTGCGGAGGTCGAACGTCTCACCGGGTGCGACGCGGACGACCTCGATGTCGCGGGCCGTCAGGGGAATCCCGGCCCGGCAGACCTCCGGCCGTTTCGGCATCCGGAGAAAGTAGGCGGAGGGTGCGGTGTAGGCCGGGCGGGCGATCACGGTCGCCCGGCCGGCCGGTTCCACCAGCAGCGCGGTCTCGCGGGCGATGCCGATCCCCTTGACCTCGTCCGACCATCCCGCCTGGGCGATCCGCCCCAGGAAGGTGACCAGCCGACCCATCCGGTCCCGATCGACGAAGTGGCTGTCGAGGATCACGCCGCTCAGGTTCGGCAGGGCGAGCAAGTCGCGGCTCAGAGTCACCCGGTGGCCGAAGGGGTCGTCCAGGGAGCGCCCTGAGCTCAGTTCGGGCGCGGCCACGGGGTCGTTGGCTGCCGCGTAGACGAACTGCCCCATGATGGCAAGCCCGGAGCTCGTCCCGCCCACCGGCGCTCCCTTTGCGACGACCGAGTGGATCGCATCGACCACGGGGGTCCCTTTCCAGAGGGCCACGGAGCGCGCCTGGTCGCCGCCGGCGATCCAGAGCGCCTCGGCGTTCCGGATCGTGGCGCTGACGAATGGGTCAAACGCGGCGTCGCGCGACGGGATGATCAGGGTCGCGACCGAATCGGGGCGACGGCGGCCCGGCATCGCCATGCCATAAATGTAGGCGTTGTAGGCGTCTGACCCGGAGGACCGGATCACGAGGAAGTCGCCCCCGCCCGACCGGTCGATCATCCACCGGAAGGAAGCGTTGATGTCGGTGCCGCCCCCTTCGAGCACCAGGCCGGGCCTCGTCCGGGTGCAGACATCGCCGGGGTTGCCGACGACGTGATATTCGTAGCGGAGCACGACGGGGGCCAGGGCGCGTGAAAGCGGCGCGGGGGTAACGCCCGGGTCAGGCGTAATGGTCAGCGCGAAGAGGCCGACCACCGAGAGTATTTTCGGGCGGACTCGCCCGATGGAGAGGAGAGCCATGGAGGTCCTCAAAATCAACTCTCCCAACGGAGGGAAACAGGAGATCGCCCTGGCGATGAGCCGCCCCAATCCCTCTCTTCTCTTGTTCATCGGATCGCCGGGATTGAAATGATTCTGCTTCTTGGCGAGGGAGCCCGAGGGGCCATCGTGAGCCACTCCTTGGAGTTCGGGGCGCAGGCGCTCTCCGGAGGGAGAGGTGAAAAATATTGCCTAATGAATTCCCAAGATACAAGATAAAAATGGTAAAAAAAAGCAGATTCTCCGACTGATGACGCCAAGAGCGAGATACCGACGCTTCGCTCGAGCGCCCGTGCTCGTTCGCCTAGGCTCACCTTGCTCTCGTTCTCCCGCTCCGCGGGGGAACGAGGGATACGAATACAAAGTGACGCGTCACACGATTGACACTTTTTGTTAAACATTTCGAATGTGAACGGGCCGCGATCCACGCCCGCACCGACTTATTAGATTCTTTGTAATTCTTGAATTACCAAGAAGTTGTGTCGGGCGATCCGGGCCGAGGACCGGCCTCGACTTGTCCGTTTACCGAACGAACCGAATCGACCAGCACCGGATTGGCACGCGTGGAATGTGTGGAATGTGTGGAATGGCAGGAGCGCGACGGTGATAATAAGCAAAGAGCCTTCCATTTTTGCAAGGCGTGTGAAGCACGCCAATTCATCGTTGGGACAGCAGACCGGCGTGCTCCACACGCCCTACCAGAGTTTCAGAGGCTTACCTCATGGCGAAGCGCAACCTGCCCAAACGTCTCTTCAAGGCCCCGGACCGTGTCTCCAGATATCAGCACGACCGTTCCCCCATGGGCCGGATGAAGCGCATGGCGCGCGAGTACGAGGACGTGTTGCAGAACATCGAGTTCGTCCTGGTCAACAGCCATCGGGACGATCCCGAGATCGACGACCGCGCCGTGATCGAGGCGCTTCAAGCCTCCTTGACCGACGCCGAGCCCGACGATGAGCGCGTGGACGGTCTGGTGATGGACTTGCAAGCGATGCGCGAGTTCCGCGAAGATATTACCGCCGCCGTCTGGCGCGACGCGATTCACGTGGTCGCGGATTCGGTCCGGCGCCACTCGGAGCTTCGCCCCGGCGAGACGAGCTATCTCTCGTTCGTCTCGCAGTACGTCAAGTAGGGTGCGTGAAGCGCACCTTTATGTTCGTATGAAAAATGATGCGTTTCACGCACCCTACCGAGGAAACCGCTCATGGCCTGGCGACGTTCCCGCGACTATTGGAATTATTTCCCGCCCTCGCGGCCCAGGGAGGCGAAGGGGGGGATCAAGTCGCAGTCGAAGCGCGGCACGTTCGGCGAGAGCTGGTGGGCGAAGCGGTGGATCGCCGTGCTGGAGGGGTTCGACATCGGCGCGCGGCTCCAGCGCGGGCGGTCGTACGCGCGCAAGGGGCAGGTGCTCTCGATCGCGATCGAAAAAGGGATCATCCGGGCGAAGGTCCAGGGATCGATGCCGAAGCCGTACGAGATCGCGATCCAGGTCCGCGTGATCGCCGACGCCGATTGGGACAAGCTCGCCGGCGCCCTCTCGCGCCAGGCGCTCCATGCGGCCAAACTGCTGGCGGGCGAGATGCCTCAGGACATCGAGACGATCTTCAAGGAGGTCGGCCTGTCGCTCTTCCCGGCGAAGCTCGGCGACCTGAGCACCAAGTGCTCGTGCCCCGACTGGTCGAACCCGTGCAAGCACATCGCGGCGGTCTATTACCTGCTGGGCGAGGAGTTCGACCGCGACCCGTTCCTGATCTTCACCTTGCGGGGCATGAGCCGCGACGAGCTGCTGGAACGGCTGGGCCGCGAGGGGGAATCCGTCGCGGGCGGGGCGGTTGGTTTCGCGGTCGAGCCGCCACCGACGGTCCTGGCGGCCGAGCCGCTCGCGCGCGAGGCCGGGGCGTTCTGGGGGTTCCATCCGCCCGATGATCCCTTCGGCGTGATCGAGCCGCCGCCTTCGCCCGCGGTGCTCCCGCGCCGGCTCGGCGGCTTCCCCTTCTGGCGGGGCGAGACCCCGTTCCTCGACGCTGTGGGACCGATCTACGCCGCGGCGTCACCCCGAGGGCTGGACGCCTTCCTCGGCCAGAAGCCCGGCAAGGGGCCACCGGCCGAGGCCGGTCAGCGTCCCTGATGCACGTACTCGGGGAGATTGTTCGTTTGTCTCCCTCCCCTCACACGGGGGGAGGGGATCAGACAACCTCTTCGGGCTCGTGAACCAGGCGCGGAGGTCATCTGACGTAGCCCAGCAGGTCGGAAACGGCCGAGGCTTCGTACTCCAGCTCGGCGATGTTCTGGGCGATCCGGTCCAGGCCGTGATTGTCGTGGTAGAGTCCCTGAACGATCGACCAGGTGATCCCATCCTCGGTGCGGACGGGGAAGCTGAAGATCAGGCCGCGGGGGACGCGGTAGCTGCCGTCGGAGACCACGCCAACACTCAAGCGCCGATCGAAGGGAGTGGGGGTCGTGAGCGCCCGGATAGTTCCGATGATCGCCTGGGCGGCCGAGCCGGCGGGCGAACCTGCGCGCATCTTGAGGATCTGCGACCCTCGACCGCAAACGGTCGGCTCGAACACCTTGAGCACCCATTCCCGGTCTCGGATCACCTCGTACGCGGGGCGTCCGCTGATGAAGGTATTATGGAAGTCGGGGTAGACGGTCGGACTGTGGTTCCCCCAGACCGTGACGCGGGTGACTTGATCGACCGGGACGGCCGCCTTGGCCGCTATTAGTGCCTTGGCCCGATTCTGGTCGAGCCGGGTCATGGCGAACCAGTGCTCAGCTGGCACGTTGCGCGCCATCGACTTGGCGATCAGGCAGTTCGTATTGCAGGGGTTCGCCACCGTCAAGATCCGCGCCGCGGGGGGTGGCTTCGTTGATCGCCCGCCCCTGGGCCTGGAAGATCGGGGCATTGGCCCGCAGCAGCTCCGAGCGCGTGATTCCCGGCCGGTACGGGGCGCTTCCGAGCAGGATGATCCAGTTAGCGTACGCGAATGCCTCGGCGGCGTCGTAGCTGGCCCTCATCCCCGCCAGGAGCGGGTACGCACTATCGAATAGCTCCATCATCAAGGACTCGAGGAGCGGCTGGGCCTCGGGAACCTCGAGCAGACTGAGGAATACGGGCTGTTCCGGGCCGAACGTCCCTCCCGAGGCGATACGGAATAGGAGGGAGTAGCTGATCCGTCCAGCCGCTCCCGTCACGGCGATGCGAATTGGTTCGGGCATGGTTGGATGCCCCGAATGAGAAGACCGGAACGGGATGTAGACGCGGTCGAGACCACCCGTTGAGACGTGAAGGGCGTTCCATTCCGACTCGGACCGTAAGACCAAACGCGCCCATCAGGGGGCAAGGCCGTCGTGGCTCCGCGATGTTGGTTTCATCCTGCCCTGCCTGCTCCGATGAAGATCCGATGAAGAATTATATCAGCTCGCGGTGGAATGCCAAGGATCTGCGCATGATTCGGCGCCCTGGGCTTAAAGGGGAAGATGCGGGTGGAGGGTCGCGCCTGGGAGGATCTCGCCGTGAGGGCCTCGGATGAAGTAGCCGGGAGAGGACTGGGCCGGGATGCCGGTCGAGTTAATGTTGAACTGGACGTCCGGGCTGATGTAGAAGTCGCTCGGGCTCTGGAAGAGTTTGGGGTGGATGCTCGTCTCGGCCAGGGCGTTGAAGATGGCGTTGATCGCCTTGTTGATGGCGGGAATCGGGTTGGCCGTCACGAGGCTCCCATCGGGACCGAGAACGGGCGGGGTCGCGGCCAGGGTTGCGCCGAGCTGGCGGATCTGGTCGTCGGCGTAGGGGATGAGCGCCCGCGGGGCGAGCGGCGAGACCTTCAGGCTCTTCCGCTGAGACGGCCGGGGCCGGTTGGTCAAGACCTCGTGGTGGCTCAGCGCATAGTCCACCTGGTTCTGCAAGTCGGTCAGCAAACTCGTCGCCGTCGGCCCGGAGTAACCCGGCGGCGGGTTGACCGGCAACTGCGAATCGCTCGCCTCGAAGACCCGGAATGCCTGTGTCACTCGCGTCGCCTGGTCGCTCGAGGTCTGGAGCCGGTCGTTGAGCCGATCGACGAAGTGCTGGTGCAAGGTCAGTCCATTGATGCCATCATGGTGGAACACGTCGAAACCGACCGGGTGCGGAGTCGGAGAGACGCTCCCAGTGATGGCCGGGACCGGCGCGAGGCCATTGCCGCTGAGCAACTCCCGACGTTCCAGTTGCGGATCGTCGAACGCCACGCGATCTCCGTGCCGACGGGCCATCGGGGGCCTCCTCTCCTCCGCGACGATCATCCCAGGCGCGCGGCCGCCACCCACCCAGCCGGCGCCACTCCTCTCTTCCCACGTCCTGACCCGACCGACGATTCCTGGCGTTCGTACCCGATGCGCAGGAGGGCCGCGAAATTGTTCTTTTGATCGGGACGCCGAGGATCGTCGCATCACCTTTTTGCGACCAATCCGGCACAACCCACGGGCCGACTACTGAATCCGGTCTGGCCAATGGGACATGGCAAATGACAACTTGGCCCGAGTTCCCCCGTGTTTTGTCATTTGGCATGTGCCATTCGCCATGCGGGACTCAATAATGCACGTACCCGCCGGAACGTGTATCACCGCTCCGGGTGCGGCGGCCCGACCACCTCGAACCAGTCCTCAAGGCCGCCCACGCTGCTCGTGCCGGCGGTGACCCGGAACTCGCCCAGCTCGACAACGAAGCGCATCCGGTGGTCGTAGAACCCGAGCTCCTGCGGGGTGAGCGTGAACCGCACGGTCTTCTTCTCGCCCGGCCGGAGCGAGACCCGCTCGAAGCCGCGCAGCTCCTGCACGGGTCGCGCGACGCTCGCCGCCACGTCCCGGATGTAGAGTTGGACGACCTCGTCACCCGCCCGTTCGCCGACGTTCGCCACGTCGACGCGCACGTCGAGTCGCCCGTCGGCCGGGATTTGCCGGTCGCTTAATCGCAGGCCCGAGAGCTGGAATCGGGTGTAGCTGAGCCCGTGCCCGAATGCGAAGAGCGGCCCGACCGGGACATCGATGTACTTCGATGTGTACTTCGCGTCCGACGAGGGTCGGCCGGTGTTCAGATGGTTGTAGTAGAGGGGCACCTGGCCGACGACGCGCGGGAAGGTCACGGGCAGCTTGCCGCCGGGGTTCAGGTCGCCGAAGAGTACGTCGGCGATGGCGTCGCCGGCCCGGGTCCCGGCGAGCCAGGCCTCCAGGATCGCCGGCACGTGCGCAGCGACCCACCCGATGGTCAGCGGTCGACCGTTCATCAGCACGACGACCGTCGGCGTGCCGGTCGCGTGCACCGCCTTGACCAGGTCCAGTTGGTGGCCGGGCAGGTCGAGCGCGCTGCGTGAGGCCGCCTCGCCGCTCATCTCGGCCGATTCGCCCACGGCGACGATCGCCAGATTGGCTCCGCGCGCCATCTGCACGGCCTCGGCGAGACCGTCGGTCGAGCCGCCCTCGATCGCGCACCCCCTGGCGTAGGCGACCTTCACCCCCGGCCGGCCCGCGACCTTGGCCTTGATCCCGGCCAGGAGCGTCACGACGTCCTCCGCCTTGCCGTCGCCGTGCCAGGGGCCGAGGGTGGCCTCCCGGTCGTCGGCCAGCGGGCCGACCACGGCGATCGACCGGATCTCCCCGCCCAGGGGCAGCACCCCGCGCTCGTTTTTGAGCAGGACCATCGATCGCCCGGCGATCTCGCGCGCGGCGGCCTGGTTCTCCCGGCTGGCGAGGGCAGTGCGCTCGTGCGCCTCGTCGGCGTAGGGCCGCTCGAACAGCCCCAGGCGGAACTTGATCCGCAGGACGCGACGCACCGCCTCGTCGAGCGTCGCGCGGGGGAGCTGGCCCTGCTCGACCAGCCGGGGCAGGTGTTCGCCGAAGAGCCGGCTCACCATCTCCATGTCGACGCCAGCGGCCAGCGCCAGGCGGGCCGCCTCGGCCCCGTCGGCCGCCACGCCGTGGGCGACGAGATCCTTGACCGCCTCGTAGTCGCTGACGACGAAGCCGTCGAACTTCCACTCGCCGCGGAGCACCTCGGTGAGCGTGAAGGGATTGGCCGAGGCGGGCAGGCCGTTGATGGTGTTGAACGAGCTCATGATGGTCCCGGCGCCCGCCTCCAGCGCTGCCCGGAACGGCGGGAAGTAGACGGAGCGCAGGGTCCGCTCCGACAGGTCCGCGGCGTTGTAGTCGCGCCCCGCTTCCGCCGCGCCGTAGGCGACCCAGTGCTTGGCACAGGCCAGGACCCGGTCGGGGTCGGCCGGATCGTCGCCCTGGAACCCGCGGACCCGGGCCCGCGCCATCGCCGACCCCAGATAGGGGTCCTCGCCCGCGCCCTCGGCGATCCGCCCCCAGCGCGGATCGCGCGCGATGTCGACCATCGGCGCGAAGGTCCACTTCACCCCGGCGGCGGACGCCTCCGCCGCGGCCACACGCGCCGACCGCTCCGCCGCCGCCGGGTCCCAACTGCTCGCCTCGCCCAGCGGGATCGGGAAGACCGTGCGATAGCCGTGGATCACGTCGAAGCCGAGCAGCACCGGGATCTTGAGCCGCGATTGCTCGACGGCGATCCGCTGGATCTCGTTCACGTTCCGCGCCCCGCGCACGTTGAGGAACGCGCCGACCAGGCCCCGCCGGACCAGGTCGCGGTGCTCGTCGCGGGGCCGCCCCGTGTTCGGGTCCCCGTCGAGCTGCTGGAGTTGGCCGACCTTCTCCTCGATCGTCATCCGCGCCAGCAACTCGGCGATCCTCCGCTCGACATCCCCTCCCGGCGGCGCCGGACGGGCGGCCGAAGGCCTCACCGCGACGGCGAGGACGGACAGGGGCACCAGCGGGGCGATCCCCACGAGGCGGCAGCGTCGATGGTTCATGGCACCTCTTCTCAACGTCCCCGGGAGTCCATGACGTGCTCGATCGTACTTGCCGGGAAAAAGAATGGGAAGCATCGCCCGGCGTGGGATAATCGAGAAGAGCGATCCCGGTCTCCTCTCGGAGGTGCGAATGCTCATCGGCGACTGGCTGGGGCGGCGAGCGATGCTGACGCCCGACAAGGTGGCGCTAATCGACGCGATCCGCGGCCGTCGGACGATCACCTACGGCCTGTGGAACTCGGACGCGAATCGCACCGCCCACTTCCTGCGCGAACTCGGGATCAGGAAGGGCGAACGGGTGGCGGTGCTGGCGCACAACGGCGTCGAGTACCTCGACCTCTGGTTCGCCTGCGGCAAGCTCGGCGCGATCCTCCAGACCTTGAACTGGCGCCTGACGCCGCGCGAGCTGGGCGGCCTGATCGCCGAAGCGACGCCCGCGGTGCTGGTCTACGGACCGGAGTTCATCGAGCAGGTCCGCGCGATCCGAGCCGCAGCAGGACCCGGGGTCCAGTCCGTCGCGCTGGACTCCACAACCCGCGCGGCCCCCGACGACCGCAGCCTCGATGAGCGAGAGCGGCTTGACGACTCGCCCCCGCCGCCGGTCGAGCTGAGCTGGGATGACCCGTGGGTGCTCTGCTACACCGGCGGGACGACCGGGCTTCCCAAGGGCGCCATCCTGACCCACGGCAACATCACCTGGAACTCGATCAATACGGTGATGAGCTGGGGCCTGACCCCCGACGACGTGACCATCCTCAACATGCCCCTGTTCCATACCGGCGGTCTGAACGTCTTCACCGCGCCGCTGGTCCACATCGGCGGCAGCTCGATCGTCTGCCGAGGCTTCGATCCGGATCAGGTCTTCGACCTCATCCGCGACGCTGGGGTGACGATCTTACTCGGCGTCCCGACGATGTTCCTGGCCTTACAGCAGCGCCCACGCTGGGAGACGGCCGACTTCGCCCGGCTGAAGTTGATCATCAGCGGCGGCGCGCCG
>JBKOZB010000230.1:0-6780 GCA_046744225.1 Planctomycetota bacterium
GTTCGTGGAACGTCTAAAAACCCAATGACAGAAGACGTTCGTCTGGCTACACTGAGCGGTGTGGATCATCCTGCCGCGTGAGCGGCTTACTTTAACCATCCATTCTATTCATCCGTCCAGATTCATGCAAACAAAATCTCCGTTACAATCCACTCCGGAAGTAGACGATGTCGCCGTCCTTGACGATGTAGTCCTTCCCCTCGAGCCGTTGCAGGCCCTTGGCCTTGATCTCCTTCATCGAGCCGAGGCGCGCCAGGTCGTCGTACGCCGTGACCTCGGCGCGGATGAAGCCCTTGGCCAGGTCGGTGTGGATCTTGCCGGCGGCATCGACGGCGGTGCCGCCGCGTTCGAGGTTCCAGCCGCGGACCTCGGGCTCGCCGGCCGTGAAGAAGGTGATGATCCCGACGGCATCGTAGGCGCGTCGGATGATCCGGTCGCGGGCCAGCTCGGTGATCCCCAGGTCGGCCATGAACGCCGCGCGCTCGTCGGGCTCCAGTTGCGACAGCTCGAGTTCGAGCTTGGCATCGATCGCCAGGGTGTCGGGGTCCATCGCCAGGAGCGCGGGGGGGACCTCATTCCCCTGGATCGTGTTCAGGAGGACGACCTGCGGCTTGTCGGTCAGCAGGCCGAACGACCGCATCGGCTTCTTTTCCTCGTCAGTCAGGCCGAGCGAGGCGATCGTCTGGCCGGCGTCGAGTGCGGCCTGGACCCGCTTGACCACCTCTAGCTCCTTGAGCTGCTGGTCGCGGTCGGGCCGGGGCTTCTTGACGCTCGCCTCCAGGCGCTCGACGCGGTTGGTGACGACGCCGAGGTCGGCGAAGAGGATCTCGTCGCGGAAGGCGGCCAGGTCGGCCGCGGGGTCGCCGCCGGAGAAGGCCCCCAGCACGATCAGGAGGGCATCGCCTTCGCGGATCAGGGCGAGCCGTTGCGGGTTGTCGCCATGGGTGCCGGGGAGGAGCCCGGGTGTGTCGAGCAGCTCGACCGTGGCCGGCGTCACCTTCTTGGGCCGGTGCATTGCGGCCAGGAAGTCGAGCCGGGGGTCGTTCAAGGTCGCGATCCCCACCTGGCCGGCGTGGATCTTGCCGGGGTCGGGGGTGGCCCCGGTCAGAAGTTGGAAGACGGTGCTCTTTCCGCTCCCGGCAAACCCGACCAATCCGACTCGCATCGCGTGTCGTCCTCTCCCATGGTACGCCCCGGACCGAGGGGCCGTTTCGAAAGCCAGGGGACCGTGCCCGAGCCGTTCACTCCCGCGTGCCGCGGAGGCTCGCTTCCAGGGCGTCGAGCCGGCTTTCCAGGTCGCGCAGCGATCCCGGCGCGAGGTCCCGCTGGCCGAACCGGACCCGGTAGAAGGCCTCGACGACCTGGCGCGGGACGTCGGCCACGGCCTCGGTGGTCGAGCCGTGCCCGGCCAGGGACGCCCGGGCGCGGCGGGCGAACTCCTGTTGCGTCTCCGCCGGAGGCCGCTCCAGGCCGAACTCCCCGAGCAACTGGACCAGGCGGCGGTAGAAGAGCACGCCCGGCGTCAGCGCGGCCGAATCTCCCTCTGGGCCGCGGTACCAGCGCACGCAGCGCCGCCAGGTCCATTGGATCGCGAGGAACAGCAGGACCAGGAGCAGCATGACCGTGAACGACACGACTAAGCCGCGAATGCTGAAGAACTGGTCCACGTCCTGGAAGATGAACAGGTCGGCGGCCGCATCCCGGAGCGCCTGACCCATGATCCGGAACCCGCGGCGGGCCTCCTGGGCCAGCTTCATGATCGGGTCGTAAAGGATGCGCCTCTGCCGATCGGCGTTGTAGCCGACGATGAAAAAGACCCAGGTGTAGCGGATCAAGTCGGTCAGCTGGCGGAAGTTCGAGGCGAAGCCACCCACGCTGGCGACCAGCCGGTCGCGCTCGATCCTCGGGGTCGGGTCGAGGGTAAACCAGATCGGCTCTCCCTCGGGATCGGCACCGAGGTAGGCTTCCACCCAGCTATGCGCGTGCTTCTGCCGGACGTTGAGGACCTGGGCGATCTCGTTCCAGTCGCCTCCCTTGAAGCCGTTGACCAGCCGGGCCGGAATCCCGACCGAGCGGAGCAAGAGCGTCAGGGCGCTGGCGTAGAACTTGCAGTGTCCCTCCTTGCGATTGACCAGGAAGTCTTCCACCGGGTCGAGCTTCGGGTCCACCGGGTTGATCCGCAGGGTGTAGGTGAACTGACCGCTGTCGCGCAGGTAGCCCTCCAGCGCGTGGGCCCGCTCGACAATCTCCTCTGGGGGGATCGTCTCGACGATTGGCCGGGCGATGCGTTCGAGCCGAGGCCGGATCGATTCAGGGATTTCGAGCAGCAGGGCCAGCCGCCTTCCGCTCGGCCGCAACTCGCCGAGTTGGGGCGCGCTCGTGTCGAGGTCGGATACGACGCGGTAATCATAATAAGAGGTGGCGCGGGCGTCGGCTCGAAGGATCGTGCCATCGATCGGATTGATTTCCGTCGGGTTTCGGATGCTCCCCTCGGCGCTGATCATGGGCCGCAACCCGAACAGCACGGGCGAGTCGGACGCCTCCAGCTTGATCTGCTGGCGGATGGTGCGGCGGCTCACCTTCTGCGGGACCGGGAAAGTCATGGACTTGCGCCGCGACTGCTGTCGGCGCCAGCGGCCATTCTCGTAGGTCGCCATCGTGACACCCCGCCAGAGCGGCTCGAGAGGAGGCCGAACGAGTCGGTCCTCTTGGTCGTAGAGCTCGATACTCATCACGACGCTGTCATTCTCGAGGATCTCGCCCATCTGGCCGAGCTCGACCTCCTCATCGAAGCCCGTCAAATGCCGGGCCATCGTGTCACCCGGTTGCATCCGCGCCATGCTCGCGCGCCGCGGCATCGCCAGGAAGATGACGCCCCCTAGGGCCAGGGTCGTCATCGTGACCCGGAGCGCCGAGACCGCGAAGGGCACGTTGAGGAGCCCCGGATAAGGGTCGTCCGCGATCCGCTCGGTGGCGGCCGGCTCTGACTCGGGACCAAGCCTGGTCCGGAAACGGAGGGAGTCGCGGTGCAACGAGAAGAGGGCGAGCACCCAGAGCGCCAACAGGGCCCAAATGAACAGCGTCATCCCGACGTGATCGCTCTGGCTGATCACCGCCCCGACCAGGACCTGGACCAGACCCAGCAGGAAGAGGAACCAGTCGTCCTCGACCGTCTTGGGGAGGAACGTCTTGAGGAGCTGAAGGTAGACCAGCCAATGCCCCAGGGCGAGCAGCATCAAGACGGGATCGATCAGGTATTCGAGCGCGACGAGGCCGACCGACGCCAGCGCCAGCTGGTTCGCTGTCTGGCGCGACAGGCCGAGCCGGGGGTTCCGATCGACGGTCAGCAGCGCGACGACTCCGGCGACCGCCACGGCCACCGGGTAGAGCATGGCGATCGGGCAGTCGGTGGCGTCCACGCTCAGGGTGAGCGTGGCGAAGAAGAGCATGAGGTAGAAGCTGAGGCGGTAAAGGGTGATGAATTTCATGGACGGGCCTCCTCACCGTTCCGGCTCGCCGGGGCCGGTCCCGGACCAAGGCGTGGTTCGTCCGCTTCCGAGTCGGGGGGACGGGCCGTTCGCGCGCTGCCGTCGGTCAACTTCCCGTCGCGGGACGGTGCCGATGACTCGCGGAGGCCCAGGGTCGTTGAGGACGAGGATTCGGTGAACTGGATCAGGTCGTTGAGGTCGCCGCGCGAGGCGTCGAACAGGACGACTCGCCCCATCAGGCCCCGCGCCGAGCCCCCCGAGAGCCGCGCCGAGCGCTCGGCCTCCTCGATCAGATTGACCGGCCGGGTCGAGACGACGATCAGGATCGCCTCGCGCAGGGTCGAGGGGGGCACGGCGTCGAACAGGGCGGCGAGCGTCCCCTCGGCCGAGGGGCGCATCACGGCCAGTTGTTCGAGCAGCTCGTGGAGGAGCTTGACCGACGAGGGCCCCTGGCGGACGCCGGGCGTCGGCCCGGTCCAGCCCAGGAGCAGGCGCCGGCCTTGATGCCGGCACGTCTCCAGGCAGACGGTCGCGGCGAACTGGATTGCCTGCTCGAGCGCATCGCGCTGCTCGGAGGTCACCTTGCTGCGCGGGAGCCAGGGGTCGAGCAGGATGGCGAGGTCCTGCT
The DNA here is from genome assembly GCA_046744225.1 of Planctomycetota bacterium. Classification (GTDB taxonomy): domain Bacteria; phylum Planctomycetota; class Planctomycetia; order Isosphaerales; family Isosphaeraceae; genus JBKOZB01. The sequence continues at coordinate 4,117 of JBKOZB010000230.1, forward strand.
CGTTCTGCAGCTCGAACTCCTTGACCATCGGCTGGCCGATCCGGGCCGAGGTCCGCCAGTGAATCCAGCGCGGGCTGTCGCCCGGCCGGTAATCGCGCAGGCCGTGGTACTCCTGCTGCTGGGCCGAGCGGTCGTGCCGCTGGCCGCGCCGGGTCTCGATCGCCTGGCGCTGGATCAGGTGCCAGCGGCGGGAGAGCTGGCCGATCCGTGGATAGACGATCAATTGCTCGGGCTCGGAGATCGTGACCCGGCGCTCCAGCAGGCCGAAAGGCGCGCGCGTGACCAGGTCCATCATCCGGAAGCGGTACTTGCCGCGCTTCGGGCTCGGACCCTGCCAGCGGACCTGGGCGCGGTCACGGGCCGGGACGCGGGCGAAGAAGACGCTCGGCGTCAGGCTTCCCGAGCCGGAGACGGTCCGGTCGAGCGGCACGAGGTCGTCCTCGATCACCAGCGCGAGGGCCGCGGCCCAGCGGCGATCATTCTCCAGGGTGTAGTCGATGGGGAGCGGCGCGCCCGAGAAGACATAGGCCGGCGCCCGCCGCGACACCCGGAGCCGCCGGAGCATCGCCGCGCTGGCGAAGATCGAGCCGACGAGCGGCCCGGCGGCCAGCCCGGCCACCAGCAGGATCAGATTGATCTGCTGGTAGAGACCGGTCGCGAGCAGGCCGAGCCAGACGAGGATATAACCCACCCCTTCGCGGCTCCAGAGCAGCCGCTGTGTCGGCCAGAGGCCGAGCACGACCCGGCGGGCAAGCCGGCCGATGATCCCACGCGACCCTATCGGACGTTGCTTCTCTTGGTGTGTGGCCATGATGGCTCGATCACTCACGATCGCGGTGGAGACGCTCAGGATGGAACACGAAGGCGATCGACCAGGTCGCGGATGATCGCCTCGGCCGCGCCGAACTCGCCGGCCTGGAGGAACGACTTGCCCACGACCCGGTGCGCCAGGATGGGGACGGCCAGCGTCTTGATATCGTCCGGGATGACGTAATCGCGATCCGAGACCAGGGCCAGGCTTTGCGCGGCCCGGTAGAGCGTCAGCGCTCCCCGGGTACTCACGCCGACGTGCAGGTCTTCCCCCTGGCGGGTCGCATGGACGATGTCGAGCAGATAATCCGCGATCGACTCATCCACGCGCACGTTCCGCACGACGTACTGAAGATGCAAGACGTCCTCGGCCGCAAGCACGGGGCGGAGCGACTCGACCGGCTCGCCGGCGCGGTGGCTCGACAGCACCTTCCGCTCCTCGGACCGGAGCGGGTATCCCATCTTCAGCCGGATCATGAAGCGGTCGAGCTGGCTTTCGGGAAGGACATACGTCCCCTCGAACTCGTAAGGGTTCTGGGTCGCCAGCACGATAAACGGAGGGTCGAGCGGGTACGTCTTCCCCTCGACCGAGACCTGGCCGTCGCTCATCGCCTCGAGCAGGGCGCTCTGGGTCCGGGGAGTCGTCCGGTTGATCTCGTCGGCCAGGATCACATTGGAGAAGATCGGCCCCTGCTTGAACACGAACTCGCCCGTCGCCGCATTGTAGACGCTCGAGCCCAGGATGTCCGAGGGGAGCAGGTCGGGCGTGAACTGCACCCGCCGGAACGTGCAGTCGATGCTCGCGGCCAGGGCCCGCGCCAACAACGTCTTCCCGACCCCGGGCACGTCCTCGATCAGCACGTGCCCTTCGGCCAAGAGCGCGACCACCGCGAGTTTGATCACTTCGGGCTTTCCCAGGACGACCGAACCGATGTTCTCCAGCAGTCGGTTCAGCATCGACATCAGTTCGTCCACATCGGGAGCGGACACCTCGGTGGTCGGAGGCGAATTCATGCGATGTCCTTCTCAACGCGGATCGTCACACCAAGCCCGAACTTCCGGCGTGCTGTCAGTATAAACCAGGGCCGCACCGCTGCCAACGTTCGGCTGCCGCGCCCGGTCTTTCGGGCCCGCCCCGCGCGGGCGTCGCCCGGGGCGCGATGAATCCAAGAAGACGACTCCGACGCTTCCTTGCAGAGACTGTTCCGATCGAATTCGCCTGCCGTCAAATCGAACGATGTGATAGGCTTCGGCGGATGGGGCTTTCGAGGCGATGACCCCCGATCGCGGGCGAGGTGCACGCAATGGCCGAACCCATGCGCAACGTCCTGCTCCTGGTCGGCCATTTGGGGGAGCATGACGACGGCTGGCCAATCGGGGCGTTCCTGGAGCGCCTGGCGAAGCTCGGCATCTCGGCGCAGGTGCTTTGCGTGGCGCGGGCGGCGGGAGCGCGGGCCGACTATCGCGTCGTCGAGGCCCCCGGCCTGGGGCATCGCTGGTTGCGGCCGCTGGCCGTCCGCCGGCTCCGCTTCGGCGAGGGGCTGAAGCGACCCGACCTGATCCACACCATCCACACGGTGATGGGGCCGGCAGCCCTGGCGATCGCCGAGCACTGGCAAATCCCCTACCTCCTGACCATCCAGGAGTTCCTCCCGTTTGGAAGGCGGCTCCGTCTGAGCCGGCGCTGGTGTCGGCGGTTGATCGCCACCAGCCGCGACCTGGCCGTCGATCTGGTCCGGAACCTGAACGTCCCGGCCAACTTCCTCTCGGTCGTGAACCAGGGTGTGATGGTCGTCGGAGACGGTGCGCGGACGCGGAAGGCCAGTCAGGTCCCCGTGATCGGGACGGCCGGTC
>JBKOZB010000337.1:0-5139 GCA_046744225.1 Planctomycetota bacterium
GCCCCGCGCCGGGCGGCCTCCCGTCCCAAGCCGGCGACGATCAAGGCCACGACCTTGCCCGCGGCCTCACCCTCGATGATCGTGTGCCGCGGTCCCGCGTACTTGCGGACCTTCGACAGCCGGTCGAGCAGGAACCCGATCTCGACCGAGAGTGCGGCGACGATCCCAACGTCCGCCGACACGGGCGCGGGGGCCGACCAAACGGCCCCCGTGCGACCGGGCTCCCCCTCATCGGACGAACGGCTCTCGCTCATGAGGCTCGAATCACGTGAACTGCCACTTGATCATCTTGAGCGTGTCGCCCAGCCGGGCATTGACCCCCAGCGCGGCCGACGCCTCGTAGCCCGCGTGAACCATACAGTTCTCGCACCGCGGGTCCTTGCCGTAACCGTACTTCTCCCAGGGGGTCTGGTTCAAGAGGTCGTCGAACGACTGGTGATGGATGTCCGTGATCAAGTAGCAGGGGCCCTTCCACCCCTTGACGTTCCGGGTCGGGTTGCCCCAGGCCGTGCAGGTCATCTCGCGCTTCCCCTGGAGGAACTCGAGATAGATCGGCGAGGTGTTGAACTTGTACTTGCGGAACATCGCCTCCGCCGCCCGGAACTTGGCGCGGATATCCTCTCGGGTCATGAAGATCTCTTTAGAATCCACCGCCGAGTAACTGTAGGCGGGCGAGATCATGAACCCGTCGACGCCGAGCGTCGTCAAGAAGCCGAACAGTTCATCCATCTCGGCCATCTCGGTCTCCTTGTACACCGTCGTGTTGGTGCAGACCAAGAAACCGGCCTCCTTGGCGGCCTTGATCCCATCGATCGCCGCGTCGAAGACCCCCTCGCGCTCGACGGCGATGTCGTGCGTCATCTTCATCCCGTCGAGATGGACGTTGAAGAAGAACTTGTTCGACGGCTTGAACTCATTCAGCCTCTTGCGAATGAACATTCCGTTCGTGCAGAGGTAGACCGCCTTCTTCTTTTCGAGGATTTTGGCCGTGAGCTCGCCGATGCCTGGATAGATCATCGGCTCGCCCCCGCAGATCGAGACGACCGGGGCTCCGCACTCATCGACGGCGTCGAGGCACTCCTGAATCGAAAGCTTCTGCTTGATTGTCGATTCGTATTCGCGGATCCGGCCGCAGCCGGTGCAGGTCAAGTTGCAGGCGTGCAAGGGTTCGAGCATCAGGACCATGGGGAATCGCTTGGTCCGCGACAGTCTCTTCTTGATGACGTAGCTGGCGATCCTGGTGGTCATCTGCAGCGGGAATCGCATGACCCTCGGCCTCCTGGGAAAGTCTTCTTGCCCGGGCCGATCCTTGGCCCGAGCGGCGTTGAACCAAGACAGCCTGTACCGGTTTTCGACTCAGTCGATTCCAAAAGGGCGGGGCAGAGCGGGGATGCGGCTGGCCAGGGCCCCGTTCGTCTCCACCGGCAGGCGGCCCACCGCGGCCTGGTAGCGCGCCATCGCCATCAAGGGAAAATAGATGCGATAGAGATGATATTTCAGATAAAAGACGCGTGGGAACCCGGTCCCCGTGAAGGGGGCCTCGTCCCAGGTCCCATCCGGCCGTTGCGTGGCCAGCAGGTACTCGACGCCGCGGCGGGCTGCCTCTCCCCTGGCGCGTCCGACCGCAGTCAGGCCGAGGACGGCCCAGGCCGTCTGCGAGGCGGTCGTCTCGCCCCGGCCCATCCACGATGGATCGTCGTAACTCTGGCACGACTCGCCCCAGCCGCCGTCGGCCTGCTGGACCGACTCGAGCCAGTCGGCCGCCTTCCGGGGCACGGGGTGGTCCATCGGGAAGTCGATGGCCTTGAGGCCTTGCAAGACCTGCCAAGTCCCGTAGAGATAGTTGACCCCCCAGCGCCCGTACCAGCAGCCCTGCGGCTCCTGAGTCCTCCAGAGATAGTCGAGCGCCCGGGCGATCGCCGGGTGATCGGCGCGGTAGCCGAGCGCCCCCAGGGTCTCGATGATCCGCGCCGTGATGTCGGCGCAGCTCGGGTCGAGCATCGCGTTGTGGTCGGCGAAGGGGACCTTGGTCAGGACCTGGTTGTTGATATCAACATCGAAGGCCGCCCAGCCGCCGTCGCGGTTCTGCATCGAGAGGAGCCATTGGACGCCGCGCCGGGTCGCCTCCTTGACCTCGAGCGATTCGTTCAAGGCCGTGCGCTGGAGGGCCAGCAGGACCATCGCCGTGTCATCGACGTCGGGATAGAGCTCGTTGCGGAACTGGAAGTGCCACCCACTCGGCTCGACGCCGGGGTGGCGAACCTGCCAGTCGCCGGGGATGCGGACCTCCTTGTCGAGGAGCCAACGCACCGCACGCATCAGCGCGGGGTGGTAGGCCGGCACCTTGGCGTCGGCCAGGGCGATCGTGGCGATCGCCGTGTCCCAGACCGGTGAGACGCAGGGCTGCACCCGCACTTTGCCGTCGGCCTCGATCAGCAGGTCTTCCAACTGGCGCAGGGCCCACTGCACGGGGACCGAGTCGCTCTCATAGCCCAGACACTCGAGCGCGATGACCGTGTAGATCATCGGCGGGAAGATCGCCCCCAGGCCGTCGGAGTTCTCGAAGTGCTCGACCATCCAGCGATGCGCCGCCCGGATGCCCGGCTCGCGACATGATCGGGGAAGCCAGCGCTCGGACCACTTCAAGACCCGGTCCAGACCGAGGAAGGCGTTGGTCCAACTGAACAGTTGCCTGGTGCGACGGGCGGGACGTCGGGGCAGGTCCGCGCGGAAGAGTTCGGCGATCCCTTGCTCCGGCCGGAGGGGACGGACCGGCTTGAGCGCCGAGATGATCGACAGCGGTACGACGATCGTGCGCGTCCAGGACGACATCGCGTAGAGGCTGAAATTCAGCCGCGAGGGGATCAGCACGAGTTCCGGGGGAACGCTCGGGCAGTCCTCGTAGCCGATCTGGCCGAGCAGGGCGAGATAGAACCGTGTGAAGCTGTTACAGGCCTGCGCGCCGCCGGCGTCGAGGATCAAGTCGCGCGCCTTCACCATCCTCGGATCGCGCGGCGACATCCCCACGATCTTCAAGGCGAAGTACGCCTTGACCGAGGCGCTCAGGTCGGGCGGGCCTCCCGGGTAGATCGCCCAGCCCCCATCGGCACGCTGGTGGGTGCGCAAGTAGCGACACGCCTTGATACAAACCGGATCGTCCACACGGCCCAGGAACGCCATGAGCAGGACATATTCCGATTCCAGGATCGTATCGCCTTCGAGCTCTCCGACCCAGAAGCCTTCGGGATGCTGGTTCTCGATCAGCCACTGGCGCGTGGCGTTGAGCGACTCGGACAGACGGGAACCGAGGTGAACCGACCAAGAAGCAGACAACCGCCGCGCGAAGCGTTCCGCAGACTGTGCGGTCTCGCCACCATCCTTGTTGGCGATCATGCAATCTATACCCTCTCCGTGACGGGGAGATCCGGGTTGATTCGTCTTAACATCCACACGGCGACGGCCGTACGAACGAACCTGCCGCGCGGCGGACATCCTACGTGTGAATTGGAGGATCAATCAAGGTCAAACCCCTTGCGGATTTTGCAACTTTTGCCCTTTTTTTTGAGTATTATTCCAAACAAAAAGCCCCCCAGGTTTTGCATCACCCCGGGGGGCTTGATAGATTCCGAATTCGCCTAACCCACAAACCGGTCCCCTCCCGACACGCTTTCGCTCATTCCGGGGTGAAGATAGGTTCGAGGTGGAAGCCGCGGAGGACGGGAATCGAGCGCAGGATCGCTTCGAACCGAGGCTGGTCCTCGGCGAGCGGAAGAGTGCCGTGGATCTCCAGACGATCGCCGCGGAGCCGAAGTTGATCGACGTGAGCCAGGTCACCGACGTGGCGACGGACCTGGGCCAGGAGATAAGGCTCGACGTCCTCGGGGCGCCCTTTGTCGAGTAAGGGGTTCTTCCGCTCACCGTCGGGGACGACGAACTCGAGGCGATCGAGCACCTCGCGCACGCCGGGGGTCTGCTGGACCGCGCGGAAGGCGAGCATCGCTTCGTAGACCGTCGGCACACTCCCCGAGAGTGAGGCGACGCCGTCATGAACCGTGACCTTGATCGGCAGGTTGGCCAGCGCGGGGCGCCGCGCCAGCGCCTGGCCCAGGCGTTGCGCCAGGTCGCCTCCCTCCCGATCGACCGCGATCCCGGGTCGAGGCGCGGTCCGCTCGGCCTCGGGCGCGGGGGCCGGCTGAGGCGCCGGCGGCTGGGGCCTCACGTTCAGCGCGGGTTGCGGCGGCGGGGGCGGCGTCTCGGAGGCGGACGCGATGCCGGGAGCGACTGTCAAGAGGTTGAGGACCTCGGACACACCCTGAGTCTGGGCGATCTTCTGCCCGATCGCGATCCGGTCCTCCAGGGTGGGAACCGTCCCCCGCAGCACGGCGAAACCACGCGGGTCGATCGTCATCTCGATTGTCCCCGCCTGGGGCGACGTCCCGAGCGGGACCGGGATAGTCGAAGCACTTCCCGGCGACACGGTCGTGGCGGGACCCGCGACCGGCTTCGGCGCTGGGTTGGCGGTCGCCGAGGCATTGATCGCGGCGCGGGCGGCCACCGCGCGCCACCAGGGGGGATAGCTCACGAGCGGCGGCTCGAAGCCGAAGAACGGGTCATCGATCCGACCGAACAAGGGCGGCGGATAGACGTAAGGGAGGGCCCCCGGGGCCGCGCCCAGCGCGGGGACGGCCATCGTCCCCGCCATCCCTGCCGGGCCGATCCCTGTTGCGGCCACGGACGCGGCGACGCGATGGGCCGCCGCGGTGTCGATCACCAGGTCGTCGCGGATCGGGTAGCCCGAAGCGATCGCGATCCGGATCGCGACGTCGTGGATCTGCTTCGTGCCGACCGCCCCCGACAGGACGACCTGCCCATGGCGATACGCGGTCGAGAGGCCATAGGGAGCGGTGATCGGGTTGGCCTGGAGCGCCTGAAGGACGATGAGTTCGGGCCGGGCCAATTCCGCCGTCCCGGCGCGTGCCGAGGTCGAGATCGAGGTCGAGGGGGCGGGGGTCTCCGCGTGGATCGGTGGGACCAGGCCAAGCAACGCCGCGCCCCAGCGCGAGAAGAGGGGTCCAGGAAACCGAGGCCGCATCATGGTGGGAAACCTCCAGGACGGGGGCGTGACCCGGGGGATGGAGG
>JBKOZB010000038.1:0-8534 GCA_046744225.1 Planctomycetota bacterium
GGTGGCCAGCCGGTTGAAATTGTCGTACAGCTCGCCGCGGAGGATGAGCTTCTGCAGTGAGCCGTTGGGATTCAGATTCCCTTTACCGTCGTTGAGGTTGCGGGTCAGCAGGTTGATATCGGTGCTGATCCGGTTCAGGCGACGAAGGGTCTGGCCGAAATCGGTCGTCGGCAGCGACGTGACCGGCGCGCCGAGGTCGTTGAACAGGGGCGAGGCGAGCGCCAGGCTGTTGTCGAGCCGGGCCGAGGCGGACGAGAACTGTTTGATCCCCGACTTGAGCGCGGCCAGCGTCTCGGGGTCGAGCGTGGCGTTGAGGTTCTGCGAGACCTCGCGCAGGTTGGCGACGGCCGGCTGGAAGTTGTCCTGGTTGGCGTTGATGAACGCGTCGATCCGGTTGGCGGCGGTCGAGACGTTCTTGCCGGTCTGGCTCCAGGTGTCGAGGAAGGTGGTGAGTTTGTCGGCGTTCTGCGTCATCTTGGCGATGCCGGTGGCGGCCTGGTCGATCGAGGCGAGGGTGCCTCCGACTTTCTGGAACGTCTCGCTCGCGGCTTGGAGGGCTTTGGAGGGGTCGGGGGCGACCGAGCCCTCGATGATCGGGGCGTGCAGCGGCGAGGTGCTGGTCGGCATCGGGCCGGGGCCGGTGCCGGGGAGCATGTCGATCGTCACGTCGCCAATCAGCGACCGCGAGAGCCGGGGGACCGAGCCCGCCTTGTTCCTGTACTTGCGGTCGAGCGCGAGGGTCACGAGGACGCCATCGGGCTGGTTGGGGCGGTCGTCGAAGGCGATCGCCGTGACCTCGCCGATCCGGATGCCGCTCTTGCGGACCGCGATCCCCTCGGCGACGCCGGGCGCTTCGGTGTAGTGGACGGTGACGTAGACCTGGTCGCGGAAGAGGGCGGGGGACTCACCGAACCAGACGATCATCATGGTCAGGACCAGGCCCGCCACGATGACGAACATGCCGATCCGGAACTGCATGACCCGTTCGTTCATGACCATCCTCACTACGCGATCCGCCGAATCTCGCACGCCCCATCGTCCAGCGACTTGCTCTTCCCCTCGGAACGTGATCGGAGCCTTGCTCGCCTAGCCGCCGCGCTGCTGGGCCATTTCCCGGAGCCGCTCACCGGCCTCGCCGCGGACGAACTGGCGGACGCGGGGGTCGTGACAGTCTTCCAGACCCTCGGCCGGGCCGTCGTAGATGATCTGGGGCTGGCCGGGGGCGAGCTGCGCCAGCGGGTAGAGCATGATGACGCGATCGGCCACCTTCTCGACGGTCTTCATGTCGTGGGTCACGACGACGCCGGTCGTCTTCTTGGTGCGCTGGGTTTGCAGGATCAGCTCGTTGATCACGTCGCTCATGATCGGGTCGAGCCCGGTGGTCGGCTCGTCGTAGAGCATGACCTCGGGATCGAGCGCCAGCGCCCGGGCCAAGCCGACGCGCTTGCGCTGGCCTCCGGAAAGCTCGGCCGGCTTCTTGTACTCGAGCTCTTCGGGGAGCCCGACCTCCTTCAGCCGCTCGGCGACCACGCGGTGGAGGGTTTGCGGATCGAACAGGTTGTGTTCGCGCGGGCCGAACGCGACGTTGTCGAAGATCGTCAGGCTGTCGAACAGCGCGGCCATCTGGAACAGGAACCCGAACCGGAGCCGGGCCTTGGTCAGCTCGTGCTCGGGCAGCGCGTTCAAGTCGCGGCCGCCGAACCGGACAGTCCCCGTGGTGGGACGGATCAGCGCGATCATTAGCTTGAGCAGGACCGTCTTGCCGCAGCCGCTCTCGCCGATGATGCAGGCCGTCTCACCTTTCTTGATGGCCAGGTTGATGGTGCGCAACACCGCCTGCTGCCGGAACCGCATCGACAGGTCGATCAGTTCGATGATCGGCTGGCCATCCGTCCGGGTCGTCGTCGCTCCCTCATTCATAGCAGGTTCGCCGAATGGGGATAGATGGCATTGTAGATGTTGTTCCAGGCGATCCCAATGGTGAAATCGAGGAACAGGATGGCGATGAACGAGTAAACGAACGCTTCCGTCGCGGCCCGGCCGACGCCCTCGGCGCCGGCGCGCGAGTTGAACCCGCGATGGCAACTGATCAGCGCGATCGCCGCGCCGAAGAAGAAGCTCTTGAAGACGCCGGCGAACAGGTCGGCCCCGCCGACGTACTCGCGCGAGTGCTGCCAGTAGGCGAACGAATCGACCATGAGCAACTGCGTGCTGACGACCGCGCCGCCGATGACTCCCATGAAGTCGGCCATCAGCGTCAGAAGCGGGATCAGCAGGAAGCAGGCGAGGAACCGCGGCACGACCAGGTAATGGATCGGGTTGGTCCCGAGGGCCGAGAGCGCGTCGATCTGCTCGGTGACGCGCATCGTCCCCAGCTCGGCCGACATCGACGATCCAACGCGCCCGGCGAGCATCGTCGCCGCCAGGACCGGACCCAACTCCTTGACCAGCGAGATGTTGATCACCGACCCAAGCCGCGATTCGAGCCCCATCATCGCGAACTGGCTGTGCGCCTGCACCGCCAGCACCATGCCGATAAACGTCCCCGTGATCGCGACCACCGGCACGCTCGAGACGCCGATCGTGTAGAAGTTCGGGATCAGGACCGGCCAACGCGTCCGACGGCGGAACATCCACGCCAACGTCAGGACGGCAAAGATGGCGACGTCACCAATGTCGGCGATGATGTCGAACGCCTGTTCGCCCAGCCGGTGGACCGGAGTCGCATGGGAGCTGGGGGCGGAAGACGACGCGGGCACCGAGGCGACGGCCATCCAGGAGACGCTCCTTCCCGAGCGGAGGCGGGTCCAGACGTCGCTCGAGGAAGGGATGCGTCGACCGAAAACGGGAAACCCCCTTCCTTGGGCGTTTCCACCATTCTCGGCATTTCCCCGAGAATTGGCAAGGCCGACTGGCGGACGCTGGGCGTCATCGTTTTCGAAACCGATCTTCGTCGGTCGTGTGAGACACGCTTTCCGAAGACCACTTCGGCTCCTGTCGGGGATCTGGTGGTCACACCCCGATTCCTTCTCAGGTGGAACCCGGACCAGTTCCGGATGGGGCCGACTTCCGTCGGCCCCTCCCGGAATAACCCTCCCCCGTCGTTCGTGAAAACGCGAAGCGGGGCACCAGGAGCCCGATAGGAGCCGACCATTTCTTAGTGATGCAACCCGGATGCCGAAGTGGCGCGACAGAGCGAAAAGACCCCAAGGCCGAGCGCCGGGGCTCGACCTCGGGGCCTGATTCCGCGCCTTGCGGGATAGCTCAAACGCGCTTGGCGAGCGTGCTCTCCGACTCCTCGGGGACCGCGTCGTCGTCGTACTTAAACCAGCGCGGGTCGAACTCGATGCGCATCTTCTTCTTCATCGCGATGTTGCTGGTCAGCGCGATGACGGCGTCGGCCAGCGCCACCTCGCCCTTGCAGCGGGGCTGATGGTCCTTGTCCACCTGATAGTTCTTCGGGTCGCCGTGGCGGATGCAGTAGGCGAAGTGCTCGAGCTCCTCGCGGTAGCCGCGCGAGGGGTCGGCGGTCGCCAGGCCGCCGAGCGACGAGGCGGCCGACGGGCCGGCCGTGCTCGGGCTGGCCTCGATCACCGGCTTGCCCCCGGCACCCTTCTCCACCGCGATGCTCGTCTGGCGTGAGGTGCCTCCGGCGCCCGCTTCCTTGAACAGGAGGATCTCCTGCTCCCCCTCCACGATCATCGTCCCGCGCGAGCCGTAGATCATCTCGCCGTAGTTCTCGAACGAGTTGGTGTTGATCGACGAGTAGGAGACGACGACGTGGTCGCCCTTGTCCTTCGCGCCCGGCATGTGGCCGCTGCCCGGGAACTCGAAGTTGACGAAGACGTGGTCATCGACCTCGCGGCCGTCGGTGTAGAAGAAGGTGCCGCCGATGCCTGTGACAGCGAGCGGGTGCTGCTTGCCCAGGAAGATCGAGCAGGCGTCGAGCTGGTGGCTCCCCAGCTCGGCCATCAGGCCCGCGCCGGTGCGGTTGTAGAGCCGCCAGCGGACCAGCTCCTCGAGGCTCTTGTAGCCGAACTTCTTGTAATCGACGTTCTTGTCCGCCTCGGGGATGTCGGGCTTCCAGCCGTCGATGTAGACGATGTTCCCTTCCTCGTCCGTGACGTAGACGGGCTGGCCGTGCGCGTCATACTTCGGCTTGCCGTCGGAATCGAGGGCGGGCCGAGGCTTGGCATTGTTGCGGTGCCAGAGGGCGCGGATGTGGCGGATGTCGCCGAGGTGGCCCTCCTGGACGAGGTAGTTGGCGTTGTCGTAGAGGACCGAGTAATGCCGCTGGTGGCCGATGGCCAGGAGCTTGTTCGTGTCGCGGGCGACGCGGCACATGTCTTTGCACTCCTTGACGGAGTGAGCCATCAGCTTCTCGCAGAAGACGTGCTTGCCCGCCTTCATCGCGTCGATCGCGATCGGGGCGTGGAGCCAGAGCGGCAGGGCGATGATGACCATCTCGACGTCAGGGTCGGCGAGCATCTCCTTGTGGTCGGCGTACATCTTCAGCTTCTGCGCGTCGGCTGGCCCGTATTGCTTGTGCGCCGCGAACTCCTTGCGGGCCCGCTCCTGCTGGGAGGGGCGGATGTCGCAGAAGGCGAGGAAGTTGAGGTAGTCCCGGTTGTGCTCGCGGATCATCGCCTGGCAGCCTTCGTTGCCGGTGCCGATGATCGCGGCGCGGACCGGGGGCTTGTCCATCCTCTCGTAACCGAAGTAGAAGGCGCCGAGGGCGGGCGTGGCGGCGGCGGCCCGCAGCCAGTCGCGACGGGTCACACCGAGGGCCCGGTTCGCATTCTCGCGGCCCAGGGCACGCTGTTCGGGGGTCAAGTTCGTCATAGGCTCAATCCCTCTTGGAGAGACCTGGGCTGGAACGCGGGATGGATGATACGTCGGGGGTCGTGCCCAGGTTCGTCCCGGCCGACGGGGCGGCGCCGGTCGAGCGGGTCGAAGGGGTCTCTTCGACGGTCGGCGAGACCTTCCGGCCGAACACGAGCGCGTCGAAGCCGTTCCACTGGCCGGTGGGGATGTAGACCAGGGGCAGGCAGGCGATCATCTCGACCAGGTTCTTGCTGACGATGAAGTCGTGCCCCTCGGCCATCGGGTTGGGCGGCAGGCCGGGCCAGGGGGGCATGCTGAGGTAGATCTGCGCGAGGAAGACCGCGGCGCCCAGGGCCGCCAGGGGGGTGCACAGGCCGAGGATCAGACAGGCCCCCATGGCGATCAGGCCATAGGTGGTCAGGTCGTTCAGCTGGTCGAGCTGGGTCCGGGGCGGGACGTAGGGCCCGGCGATCGCTTGCTGATCCGCGGTGGCGAGATCGATGACCGCCTCGCGGAGCGCGTCGCCGATCGCGTCGATCTCCGCGACCAGATCCTTCCGTTCCGACTCGAGCTCCTTCCGCTTCGCGGCGGCCCGCTCGCGCTCGTAGGAGAGGGCCCTCCTCTTGCGCTCGATCGCCTGGACCTCGCGGAGTTCGTGGTAGTACTTGTTCCGTTGCTCATTGAGCTCCTTGTCCGCGAACCACTCGTCCGCATCGTGCACGCTCTTCCGAAGCACCTTGGCGGCCTCGGACCGCTGCGTGTCGTCAAAACCGAAATGGTTGGCGATCCGGTCCACGTCGGCGGTCCAGGCGGTCTTGAGGCGATCCGGGTCGAGCTTGGCCAGGCTGTTCACGTCGGGGACGAGCCCGCGAAAGTACGGGGCGAACGGCCCGGTCGAGGCGCGCAGGTAGGGTTCGGCCGAGAACGGCTTGCCTCCCTTGTGCTTGGATTCGTACTTTTCGAGTCCTTCGTAGAGGAAGTGCCAGCCGATGGCGATTCGGAGGAGCACCAGGAACGTCGCCCCGAAGAATCCGGGATAGTAACGCGCGGCAGCCAGGGGAGTTCTCCTTTGCTCGAGAGGATGGCGGGGAGGTTGGAAGCGCGGGGGTTAATCGGCCTCACCGTCCTTGGAGGTAATCGGCGTCACTCAGCCCGATCGTCACGATGCGGGGCGAGCCGTCGGCGGCTCCTTCCTCGACGAAGACCGCTCCGATCTCGGGGCGCTCGGCCACATGCGCCGCGGCGGCCGCAGGCCCGAGCAGGTAGAAGGCGGTCGAGAGGGCGTCGGCCTCGGCGGCGGTCGGGGCGAGCACGGTCACGCTCGCCGGCCCGAGTGCGGGCTCGCCAGTCCTCGGGTCGAGGATGTGGCCGTAGACCCGGCCGTTGGCCTCGAACTGCTGGAACGCCGTGCCCGAGGTTCCCATCCCCCGGTTCCGGAGTCGGAGGAGCCCGAGCGGCGACTCGGGACGGAACGGGTTCCGCAAGGCGACCTCCCAGCGGTCCCCGAACCGGCCGGGGGGCGAGTCGAGCGCGTAGAGGCTCGACCGGCCGCCGTGGACCAGGGCCGACGTCGGCCACCAGTGGGCGCGGATCAGGTCGATCGTGCGGTCGATCGCGTACCCCTTGCCGATGCTCCCGAGGTTGATGAGGAGACCGGGCCGGTCGAAGGCGACCGTCCGCCGGTCGGGGTCGAGCGTCAGGTGATGCTGGCCGGTCCGGGCCCGCGCCTCGGCCAGAACCTCGGGCGAGGGGACGCGCTTCGGCCCCTTGAAGAAGCCCCAGGCCACCGAGAGCGCGCCGGCCGTCACGTCGTAGGCCCCCTGCGTGGCCCGGCCGATCGCGACGGCTTGTTCGAGCAGCCCGAAGAGGCCGGGCGCGACCTCGACGGGGCCGAGGTGGGCCGTCGCGTTGAGCCGGCTCACTTCCGAGTCGTCGCGGTAGACGGTCAACTGGCCTTCCAGGGCGTCGATCAGGTCGAGCGCCCGGCTCGCCAGCGCGACGCCGCCGGGGGTGTTGGCTCCCAGGCGGACCTCGAAGTAAGAGCCCATCGCCGGCCGGCTCGCCCGGATCAGGTCGAGCGCGCTGCCGAACCCCGTCTCGGCCAGGTCGGGCATCGCCGCCGAACCGGCCGTGCCGCCGCCAAGGCGCCGCAGGCGCAAGAGATCACGGCGATTGACGGTGGAACGCGGGCGTTTCACACGACACCTCGGCAGATTGTAGGAGCAGGCGGGTTGCCCCGGTGACCCGGCTGCGGCCACGGGCGAAGACGGCCGAGAGCCGTCCGGCGGGTGAGTCAAGTCCTTAGTATAACCGAGGAAGGTTCGACGAAAAGAGAGTAATCGCCGCCCGCCTCCGATTCAACAAGTCGCTTCGCTCCTCCTGGACCTCCATCCGCGCCCGATCTCGTGACCTATGCTGGCGTGAGAGCGGTAATGGCCCAAAACCCAACATTCATGTCATCAACCGCAAAGTAGCTGCTACTTTGCGGCTCGTGTCACGATTGTTGGGTTTGGGCCGTAATCGCTCGGTGGTCGCGGTCCTTTGTCGGATAGGTCGAGGAGCGATCTCCGAGGTGAACGTGATCTAGGCTTTGTTTCGATGGTGATGCCACCGTCCGGGGCGAGGACCCGGCAAGCCTGGCGACGATCCGCTTCCTCCGGTCAGACCTCCCGTCCCTGTTTCCCGAGGAGACCCATGAACGGGTTTATTTTCGCATCCGGCGTCAACAATCCCAAATTCGGCAAGGCCGACTCCGTCCACGCGTTTCAACCTGGGGCGCGAGCGTTCAAGAAGATCCACGGCATCCCGCAGGATATTTTCTACTTTGATTGGCAAGAGAAGGGTGCCGTCCTGCGCCAGAAGATCCTCAACAAGATCCGGACCATCCCCGTGGACGACAACGACGGGTTGGACGTGGTCGCGTACTTCGGTCACGGGATTCAGCACGGGCTCCCGTCCGCGGGGTTCTACTCGACGGATCATTCGGGGAAGTCGACGGGCCAGGTCCAGGAGCTGGCCTCGGCCATCGCCTCCGTCTCCAAGAACGAGGTCCGAGTCGTCTTGTACGCGTGCTCGGCCGGGGCGCTGCCGACCTCGTTCGCCGGCGCCCTCGCGACCGCGCTGAATTCCTCGAACGCGGCGGTGTTCGGGCACACCATCTCCGGACATACCTTCGGCAACCCGTATGTCACCGTGTTCACGAGCAGCCACGTCGGTCGCTACGTCGTCGCGCCCGGTTCGAAGAACTGGCACGCCTGGGCCAAGGCCATCAGGGCCGGGAATGCGAACGACCCGACGAAGCATCCCCTCTGGGCGAAGTTCCCATTCCTGAGCGAAGACGAGATCCGCGCGGAACTCGGCGACTTCGTCCCCGGGGGAGTCTGCGCGCCGGTCGGCCGCTGGTGAAGTCACTCGTGGGGCTCGCTCCGCTCGACCTATCCTCCGCCGCGACATCGATGCGTGAACTGCCCTGACGGACATGTTCCACGAAGATCGTCACATGGCGGATCGCGCGGAAACCGACCCGCACGGGTTGACTTCTCGGGACGATCGATCAATCTTGAAGGACAACCAAGAGCGCAAAGTTCCTCCAGATTCGCACCCAGGTTTCGCACTCGACCCGAGGGACGAAAACAACACCCGTGAACGGCCACGTCGGAGGGCGGGGACAACGCGCCCGGCGCGTACGCGCCCCGGTCTGGGTCTGGCTG
>JBKOZB010000332.1:0-6240 GCA_046744225.1 Planctomycetota bacterium
ACGATCCTGGTCGCGGCTGACCATTCTGCGCGCTCGCGCGAGGCGTTTCACGTGGCCTGCTCGCTGGCGCGCGAGGGGGCGACCCGCTTGATCGTCCTCCTCGTCCTGGAGCCACCGGACGGGGTCATCGAGTCCTCGGAAGAGGGGATCTTTGCCATCGGAGAGAGAGAGGCCGAGGGCGATCCCTTGAACACACTGCTGCACGAGCATTACATCCCGGACCACCCAATCTCGGTGGAATACCTGATCAGGGAAGGGCGTGCTGCAGATGTGATCCTCCAGGTGGCCGATGAGGAGCGGTGCGACCTGATCGTCATGGGCACCCATGGGCGGAGGGGACTCGATCGCCTGCTGACCGGGAGCGTCGCCGAGGCGGTCCTGCGCAAGGCCCACTGCCCGGTCCTTACGGTCCGATCGTCCCTGCCCGGCCATGCCCATTCGGTGAGGAACCGTGCGACGAGCGCGTTGGTCTGAGCGCTTTTCCGGGTTTTCCCGAAGAACGCCTGATCGAACCCTTGTTCAAGACAGGAGGCTGCTATGTTTCCGATTCGCACGATCCTGCATCCGACCGATTTTTCGGACCGCTCCGAGGCAGCGCTCCATGTGGCGCGCTGCCTCGCCCGCGAGCACGGAGCCCGGCTCGTCATCCTCCACGTGGCGCCAGAAGAGGTCATTGGGGGCGGGCTGCCGGTCGTGCCGGTGGACCCGCGACTCTATCGCGACTCCTTGAAGGAGGTCCAGAGCCGAGCCGAGGGACCAGACCTGAAGTTCCCCGTCGAGACCATCCTGAGGCATGGGGATGCCGCCGAGAAGATCCTTTACGAGGCAGAACGGCTCGGCTGCGACCTGATCGTCATGGGCTCGCACGGCCGGACCGGATTCGTCCGCCTCCTCATGGGGAGCGTGGCCGAGGCGGTGCTCCGCAAGGCCCTCTGCCCCGTCCTGACGGTCAAAGCGCCGTTCCCGACCCCCAGCCCTGTCATGACGGAGCCGATCGCGGAGCCGTCGAGGGTGTGAGGATTCCCAATCCTCAGGCGATTCCGGAGAGGAGCGGGGTTGATTAATTCTGGAGGCCGGCGTAGCGGTCTCTCGCGCAGGTCACGGAACCGACGGAAATGGCTCTTTGCTCATGACGTGGGAACGCTGGGCGGCAGGGATGGCGCTGACGGGCGTGATCGTCGCGGCCGCGATCGGGTTCAGCCTGACCTCGGCGCGGCGCTCGACGGAATTATTGCTCCTCCCGGGAGTCGTGGAGGTCCAGGAGATCCGGCTCGGTTCGAAGGTCGGCGGTCGGGTCAGCCGGGTGCTGGCGGTCGAGGGGAGCTTGGTCGAGCCGAGCGAGCCGCTCGTGACGTTCGACGCCCCGGAGCTGGAGGCCCAGCGCGTGCAGTGGCTCGCGCGGTTGCAATCGACCGAGGCCGAGCTCCTGAAGGCGCGGAACGGCCCCCGCCGCGAGGAGAAAGAAGCCGCGCAGGCCGCGGTCGCCGCCGCCGAGGCGCGCTGGAAGCGGATGAGAGTCGGCTTTCGCGAGGAGGAAATGCGCCAGGCCCGGAGCGACTGGAACAGCGCCGAGGCCGACCTGAAGCTCGCGGAGGTGGAGCTGGCCCGCACCGACCGGCTCTTCCAAAGGCGCTCCATCGCGCAGGCCGATTTCGACGCGGCGCGAGCTTCCTATGACCGCGCCCGGGGCCGTGCGGAGGCCGCCCGCGCCCATCTCGACCTGGTGACCGCCGGCAACCGGCCCGAGGACATCGCCGAGGCCGCCGCCCTGCTCGAGCAGGCGAAGGCCAACCTGAACCTCCTGCTCGCTGGCACGCGCCCCGAGGACATCGCCGAGATCGAGGGTCGCGTCGCGGAGATGAAAGGCAAGATCCAGGAGATCGAAGCAAGCCTGGCCGAGGCGGTCGTGCGCGCCCCGGCGCGGGCCGTCGTCGATGTGGTCTCCGTCCGCAAGGGAGACATCGTCGGTCCCAACCAGACGGTCGTCCGCGTCCTTCGGGCCGACGACCTGTGGGTCAAGGTCTTCATCCCCGAGACGGAGCTGGGGCGGGTCCGGCTGAATCAGGCGGTCGAGGTCACGATCGACGCCTACCCGGGCCGGCGGTTCCGCGGGACGATCGTCTTCATCGCCAGCCAGAGCGAGTTCACTCCCCGCAACATCCAGAGCGTGGACGAGCGGCGACACCAGGTCTTCGGCGCCAAGGTGCGCGTGGCCGATCCGCAGGGGACCTTCAAGTCGGGGATGGCGGCCGAGGTCCGCATTCCGCTGGAGACGTCGCGGTCATGAACGCCGCCGTCGAGGTCCGCGGGGTCACCGTCCGCTTCGGCCCCTTCACCGCGGTCGATCGCGTCAGCCTGACGGTCGGTCATGGGGAGGTCTTCGGCTTGCTCGGCCCGAACGGATCGGGCAAGACGACCCTGATCCGCGCCCTCTGCGGCCTGCTCCCGTTGGCGGAAGGATCGGCGCGCGTGCTGGGGCGCGACACCGCCCGCGAGGCCGAGACGATCCGCGCCGAGATCGGCTACATGTCGCAGAAGTTCGCCCTTTATGAGGACCTGAGCGCCCGCGAGAACCTGGAGTTCTACGCGGGGATCTACGGCCTGTCGCGCGACGAGGCCCGGACCCGGCAGGCCGAGCTGGTCGAGCGGGTCGGACTAGGCCCGTACCTCGACCGCTGGGCGGGCCGGCTCTCCGGCGGCTGGAAGCAGCGCCTGGCCCTGGCCTGCGCGCTCTTGCACCGGCCTCGCCTGGTCTTCCTCGACGAGCCGACGGCCGGCATCGACCCCGTCGCGCGCCGCGACCTGTGGGACCTGCTCTTCCAGCTCTCCGCCGAGGGGGTGACGCTCTTCGTCACGACGCACTACATGGACGAGGCCGAGCGGTGCGCACGGGTCGGCTATCTCTTGCTGGGTCACCTCCTGGCGGTCGGGACGCCCGGCGAGCTCAAGCGATGGCCGGGAGTGAACCCGCCCGGCACCCGGCGGCTGGAGATCGTCGGCGAGAACATCGCCGAGTTGCTGGAGCGGCTCCGGCAACGACCGGGCGTGCGCCAGGCGACCATCTTCGGCCAGGCAATCCATGCGCTCGTCGATGCCGACTGCTCGCTCGACGAACTGGGCCTCGACCCGGCCCAAACCCGTCCGACAGAGCCGAGCCTGGAGGACGTCTTCGTCTCGCTCGCGCGCGCCCAGACCGGCGACGTGTGATCCAATCCCGAGTGTGACGTCCCAGGAGAAGGTACGACCATGCCCGCCCCACCGACCTGGAAGCGAACATCCTCCGTGGCACGCAAGGAGGTGCTCCACATCCTTCGCGACCCGGCCACGCTGTTCTTCGCCCTGTTCATCCCGGTCCTCGAGCTCCTGCTGCTCGGTTACGCCATCGACACGAACGTGCGGCACCTCCGCACCGTCGTTTATGACGAGGCCCGCACCCAGGAGAGCCGCGTCCTGCTCCGTCGGTTCGTCAACAGCGAGGATTTCCGGATCGTCGGTGAGGTCTTCTCGGATCGCGACCTCGCCGAGGCGCTCGTCGCCGGTCGGGCGAAGGTCGGGATCAAGGTCCCCGAGAACTACTCGCGCCGGCTCCAGGCGGGGCAGACCGCGCAGCTACTCATCCTGGTGGACGGCTCGGAATCGAGCGTCGCCGCCGAGGCCGTGAACGTGGGCAACGCGATCGCCCTGAGCGAGTCGCTCGACCACCTCCTCCAAGGGCAGCCGATGCCGGTCGAGGCGCGGCCGAGGGTCCTGTTCAACCCCGACACCCGCTCGGCCAATTTCTTCATCCCGGGCCTGATGGTCGTCCTCTGCCAGATGATGGCGATCATGCTCTCGGCCAACGCGATCGTGCGCGAGAAGGAGCGGGGCACCCTGGAACAGCTCTTCATGACGCCCGTCCGTGCCGGGGAACTCGTCGTCGGGAAGTTGCTCCCTTACCTGGCGCTGACCCTCTTCGAGTTCTGCGGTATCGCGCTCCTGATGCGCACGGTCTTCGCCGTGCCGGTCCATGGCGAATTCCTCACGCTGCTGGCCTTGGTGCTGCCATTCCTCCTGACGATGCTGGGCTGGGGCCTCTGGATCTCGACGCGCGCCCGGACGCGCGACGCCTCGATGCAGATGGCCATGGGGACGGTGATCCCCTCGATCTTCCTCTCGGGCTACGTCTTCCCGTTCGACTCGATGCCAAAGGTCTTCTATTACCTCGCCCAGTTGATGCCGACCACCTGGATGATCGACGCTGCGCGCGGGGTCATCCTGCGCGGGGCGGGCTGGGCCGAACTCTGGCTCAACGCCCTGGTGCTCTGGGGCATGGCCCTCTTCTCGATCGTGATCAGTTCCGTCCGATTCCGGAAGCAGGTCGCGTGACCGGTCCCGTTACCCTACCCGGGCGAGACGCGGCTGACCGCGTCGTTCAAGAGCCAGTCGAACAGTTGCCGGACGCACTGGCTGGCAACCGGGCCGAGGGGACCTTGGTCCAGAACTCCCTCGGGGAGGATGCGTTGCCAGTAGGCGATTCCAGGCCGAGCTACGAGGATCATCAGTTCGCGATCGTCGAGGGCGAAACGAAGGATCGTTTGGCTTCGACGGGCCTCGACCTTCGGCCTGGGCAGATAGACACGCCGGGTTGAGCCCAGCAGGTCGAGAAGCCACCGCGCCATGTCAGGCCGCGCACCCGCGTCGATCAGCGCGACACCGATGGAGACCAGCGAGCGAGTCATATCCGGGCCTCCGATTGAGACCGCGAAGGGAGAGTCGGTGGTGTCCCATGGTCATTGTAACGCTTCGATTTCCAGGGCTCGCATGAGGTGGCGAAAATTCGGTGCCTCAGCCGGAAACTATTGGCTTCGTGAAATTTGGTGGTGTCTGGCTTTGGCTGCGGGTCCTTGTAACTCTGGTAGCGGAGAGAGTGATCAGCCCAAGCGGCGTGCTTCGTGACTGTTGCGATCAGGGTGGATCGGCATGCATCCCATCGAGCACCTCTGCTGCCAGAATTCCCACTGCCCCGATGCGGGCCTCCGGGGCCACGGAAATCTCACCTTTCGGGGCTGGAGTGGCAAGGGCAAACGCATCCGCATGGTCTATTGCCGCACCTGCAAGGCCCGCTTCTCCGAACGCAAGGGGACGGTCCTGGAGCAGGCCCGCCTGCCCGACGCGAAGATCCTCGATGTGCTGAATCACATCCGCGAGGGCTGCGGGACGCGGGCCACCGGCCGCCTGGTGGGTGTGGACAAGAACACGGTCACACGCTACGTGGCATGGGCCGGGGCCCATGCCGAGCCCCTCCACCAGGAGTTGGTGGCCGTTTCCCCCCCGGACCCGCGAGGTCCAGGTCGACGAGAAGTGGGCCTTCGTCTCTCGGAAGGAGAAGTCGTGTGATCCCCTCGACCCGCTGGACCGGCTGCGGGGTGACGACTGGGACCACACCGCGGTCGATCCCGAGAGCCGGCTCCTGCTCTGCCTGGTGCCGGGCAAGCGGGAGGGCGCGGCTTGCAAGCAAGTGATCCAGGAGATCCACGACCGGACGGCGGGGCGGACGGATTTGCTGATCACCAGCGACGAGCATGCCCCGTATGAGACGGCGATCCGGGAGGTCTACGGCATCGAGCAACCACAGCCGAAGCGTCCCGGGCCGGGGCGACCGCCCAAGCCCAAGCGGGTCCTCCCCGCCGACCTCTGCTACGCCACGGTTCGCAAGGTGCGTGAGAAGGGCCGTGTGGCCGAGGTGGTGCGGACGCTGGTATTCGGGACGCTGACCCTGCTCTACACTCTTCTCGGACGCTCGACGGTGAGCACGACGATCAACACCGCCTTCGTCGAGCGGCACAACGGGACGGACCGGCACCAGAACTCTCGGAAGCATCGCAAGACCTACGGGTTCTCGAAGGAGTTGGCGTTGCACCGGGCGGCCTCCTTCATTGGATATAGCTATAACTTCTGTTGGGTAGTTCGGACCCTGCGGCTCCGTAGCGAGGAGGGATCATGGCAAACCCGGACGCCGGCGATGGCCGCAGGATTGAGTGACCACGTCTGGAGCCTCTGGGAGTGGATGACCTACCCCGCCAAACCTTGTTAGCCAATCCCAGACACCACCTGAAATTTAGGCTCGTCAGCAGAATCTGTGGGTCGATTTCGATGAGCATGTGGCGGGAAACGCCTGAGATCGGTCAGTGAGTGCACCCTGGGGCTCCTTCGGTTAGGGATAGTATTGATCACGCCACCGTCCCGCCGGAGTTACCCCAG
>JBKOZB010000055.1:0-9127 GCA_046744225.1 Planctomycetota bacterium
GCGGGTGTACATCTCGTCGCTTTCGGGGTACCGCGCCTTGAAGTTCCTCCAGAACCCGCCGGCACGGACGAAAGGCTTGAGCCCCTCGGCCCCAGGGTCGTCGGCCGCGCGCCGGACGGCCGCCTGGTAGTCCGCCAGGCGCGTCGCGGGGAGCGCCCACTCGGTCATTTCGCGGTACGAGCAGTCGGGCAGGTAGATCTTGCCCAGCGGGAGCGTCGCATCGACGATGCGGGCGAAAGTGGTCGTCTGGAGCCAGTCGCGGTTGCCGACGATCATGTCGCAGAAACGACGGAGCCAGCCCTGCTTGTAGACGTGGTCGTACGTGTCGGGCCAGGTGCCGAACTTCTCGCCGTCGTCGGCGAAGACGACCGTGGCGCCGGGGTGCTGCTCGGTCAGCCGGCGCAGGTATTCATAAGTCGCGTGCGGCTCCTGAAATGGGATCGTGTACCGCAGCCGCTCCGAGCCGGGGAAGATCTTCACGAGCCGGCCTTCGTCCTCGGTCAGGTAGTACCCGAACAGGTCCGACTCGCCCAGGCCCGCGCGCTGGAAGTGGAAGTCGTCGAGGACCGTGTACTCGACCCCCACCTCGGCCAAGGCCGAGACGAGCGGCTGCTCCCAGACCCGCTCGGGCATCCACATCCCGCGGACGGTCGTGCTGAAGATCTCGCTTAGATAGGCCGCGTACGCCCGGATCTGCCCGACCCGGTCGCGGTGTGGGATCATGGTCAGGATTGGCTCGTAGAACCCGCCGCCGAGGATCTCCACCCGCCCCTTTTCGACCATCGCGCGGACCCGCGCGACGAAATCGGGCCGCCGCTCGACCAGCCATTCCATCAACGGCCCCGAGGTGTGCAACACGAACGAGATCTCGGGGTAATCCCCCATCACCTCCAGGAACGGAAGGTAGCTGTCGCGATAGGCCTCCTCGAAGATGCCATCGAAGTTGCCCACGGGCTGGTGGTTGTGCACGGTCAGGATCAGGCGGACGCCGGACATGAGATCTTCCTCGTCGGATCGAGAGTGGTCCCAGGCCCGGGGCGAGCGGCTCGGTACGGGACCATTCCTCGGCGCTGATATTATCCAACGGCCGACGGTTTTCTCCAACACCGATCCGGCGAATTCCCCCGGGGTCGGCCCCTCTCGCAAGCCGTAGACCTGATCATCCGTCCGATCGGCTCAAACGATCCCGAGTCCCTCGCCGGTCGGCAGCGGGTGGCGCACCGGCAGGGGTAGCACCACACTCAACCGTGGAGCCATCCTGAGCGATGGGTTGAACTCCGATTCTGTGTGGGTCCGAGTTGAGTTAGGAAGGATAGATATGAGGAAGGGGTCCCCCAGCGACAAACCCTCTGCCCAAATTCCCCCTCTAACTCAGTTTTTCAAAATCGGTCATGTTCGATTCGGGGCCATCACGCGGACCACGGTTCAATGTGGAGGTCCACCGGCAGGGGCTCGACGTCGCGGAGGAAGGCGGCGGCGTCCTCGGGGGGGACGGGGTTGATGTAGAAGCCCGAGCCCCACTCGAAGCCGGCGACCTGGGTCAGGCGGGGGATGATCTCGATGTGCCAGTGGTAGTGCGGCAGTTCCGGGTGGTCGAACGGCGCGGTGTGGACGATGTAGTTGTAAGGCGGGATGTCGAGCGCCAGCTCCAGCTTGTTGAGCACATGCCGGATGACGTGGCCGAGGTCGTCTACGCCGGACTTGGGGATGTTCTCGAAGTGGCTCGAATGGGCCTTGGGCACGATCCAGATCTCGAACGGGAACCGGCTGGCGTAGGGGCAGAACGCGGAGAAGTGGGTCGTGTCGAGGATGATCCGCCTCTCGGTCGACAGCTCCTGCTGGACCATGTCGCAGTAGATACAGCGGCCGCGGTAGTTGAAGAACTCCAGGGCGCCGGTCATCTCCTCCCAGACCGAGATCGGGACGATCGGGGTGACGATCAACTGGCTGTGGGTGTGCTCGATGCTCGCGCCGCTGGCTGGGCCGACGTTCTTGAAGAGCATGCCGTGCACCAGCCGTGTGTCCTTCTTGAGATCGACGAGGCGGTCGCGGAAGACCCAGAGGACCTCGCGAATGTTGTCCTCGGTGAGCGCGGCCATGCTGACGAGGTGCTTCGGGCTTTCGATGATGACCTCGTGGGCGCCGATGCCCGCCATCTTGTCGTAGATGCCATCGCCCCGCTTGTTCAGATTTCCCTCGATCTTGAGGGCGGGGAACTTGTTGGGGACGACCCGGATGCGCCAGCCGGGGCCGTTGGGGCGCGTCCAGCGCTCGCGGTAGGCCATAATCTCGGGGGGCGTCTTGTCCTCGTGCCCCTCGCAGAACGGGCAGAGGCCTCCCTCGGTGTGCGTCTGCGACTCGCTCTTGAAGTCGTGCGGCCGCTTCGCCCGCTCGTGCGCGATGATCACCCAGCGACCGACGATTGGATCCTTTCGCAACTCGGGCATGCTCGGCCTCCCTGGTCGATTGAGGGATTCGTCACAAAGGCACAAAGGAAACAAAGAAGAAGAGAATGGTATTGTAACAGGACCATTCTCTTTCTTTGCATCCTTTGTGGCTTCGAGTCGAACTTTTCTGCCCTCAGACTTGCCACATGATCCGCTCGAAGTCGGGTGTGGGGACGGTCAGCTCGAAGATCCCCTCGCGCGGGGCGCGGTCGAGGCTGGCGTCGCCGCCGAGCAGCTCGACGTAGAAGCGGATCGGGTCGCCGTCCTTAAGCCCGAGGCGGCCGAAGGGGACGCCCAGCTCCAGGATGTGGCCGGTGGCGACCTCGACCGTCGTGCCGTTGCTCGACGGCTGGCCGGCGTGGTTGATGTAGGCGGTCGGGCGGTAGACCGAGGGCGTCTCGACGACGATCTCCCAGTCGGCCGGATCGACGAAGCCGATGCGGAGCTGGCTGACCACTTCTAACCGCTCGAAGGCCGGTCCTCCCTCGGTATCGACGCGGATCAAGAGCCGCTCGGAGCTGAAGCCGAACCAGACGCTCTGCAAGAGCCCCCGCGTCACCAGGGCCATCGTGCCGCGCACGTTACCGCAGACGTACTTCGCGGCGTTGATCCACTCGAAGTAGGTCGCGCGGCCGTCCACCTTGACGTTCAGGAAACTGTTCGGCTGATCGTGGACCGGCCGGTGCGGTACCGCCTGCGAGATCGGCGTGAACAAGGTGCCGGGGGGGTCGCATCCGAGCAGGGCGTAGACATTGCGTAGGTGCTTGCGGAAGAGGTGGTCGAACAACGCGTCGAGCGCGCTGGAATGGTCGTCGCCGTACCACCAGAACCAATCGGACCCCTCGGCGATGTACATCTCGTCCCAGGCGCGGGACAGGATGGCCGGGTCGTACCGGCCCGTCGCCGACTCGCGCATGAGGAACTGGCGCGTGGCGTGCAGCGCGTCCCAGGCACGGTTATCCTCGGGGTGGCCGATCCAGATGGCGAAATTGTGGCTGATCCAGCTCCCGGAGAAGAGGCGCGGCAAGGTGTCGGCCGGGGGATGGTCGCGGAGGAACTCGCCGACGGTCACCGGGCGGATGCGCGGGTCGCGCACGGCCCACTGGTAGAGCGAGCGGAGGAACGAGACGCCGCCGTCGGGATAATACTCCCAACAGTTCTCCCCGTCGAGGATGACGGAGACGAGCGTGGCCGGGTTCTGGCGACAGGCGTCGCCGATCGCGTGGACCTTGGCGAGGAAGTCGCCCGCGGCGACCGGCCCCGGGCTGCGCTGGTAATGGAACCCGACCTGGTCGGACATCGAGTGGTCGCGGAAGACGATCGCCAGCTCGTGCCCGTTCTCGCTGACCTTCCAGGGGCGGTAGAGCAGCTCGGGGTGGCGGACGTGGCCTCGACAGTCGCGCCCGACCTTGCCGTGGAGCGAGCAGCCGAGGATCTCCTCGTCGGTGGCGATCCACTGGATGCCGTGGCGGGCCAGGAGCGGGAGCATGGCTTGGCAGACCGAACCCTCGCTCGGCCACATGCCACGAGGGGGCTCGCCGAAGAGTTCGCGGTGCCACTCGACGGCCCGCGCGACGTGGACCTCGGCGTCCTCGGGGTAACCGTCGCGGTAGGCCGGCAGGTTGACGTCGGGCATCGCCTCGCGGGCCAGCCGCTTATCGAAGAGGAGCGGCAGGATCGGGTGGTAGAACGGCGTGGTCGTCAGCTCGACCTGACCGCGGTCGGCGAGCTTGCGGTGGAGCGGGATGATCTGAGCGAGCAAGGCGCGCTGCTTGTCGAGGAGCCACTGCTTCTCGTCCTCGGTGTAGCGGCACCCCTTGGCCTTGAACTCGGCCAGCTCGGGGTCCTTCTCGAAGAGGAGCGGGTGCATCCAGGCCAGGTTCGACCAGACCTGGAGGTCGCGCAGGTCGCGCTCGCGGAAGCGGGGGAGCGCCTGCTCGCCCGAGTCAATCCCCAGGCCTCGCTGGAGGTACAGCTCATAATAGCGCGGATGGGGGCGGATCATGGCGTCGGCGTACGCCATGAAGAAGTTATCGATCAGGTAGATGGCGTCGTCGTAGTCGAGGCCATCGGCCGGGAGGCGTGAGACCCGCAGATGCTTGTCGGTCGCGCCATTGACGTACGCGTCCAGTTGCACGAGTAGGCTGGGGACGAGATTGATCGTGCAGCGGAACTCGGGGATTTCCTCCAGGTGGAGGGCCATGCCCAGATAGTCCTTCGTCCCATGGAGCCGGACCCAGGGCATGGGGTTCTCTCCGGCGATGTCGTCGGGGTAATACGGCTGGTGCTGGTGCCACATCAGGGCCAAGGAAACTTTTTGCATCGCGTGTCCTTCCATGAAAAAACCAAAGACCGAAGCGCGAACGACCGACAGGCGAAGGAAGGCACGCCCTCCTCCGACGATCCACGTTCGCCTTTCGCCATCGTCCTTTCCCTTGGCCATTCTCCTCGAAGGGTTCAGATCGCGCGCCCCAAGGCCTGGGTCCGGGTGGCCTTGGCCTCGGCCCGGCGGCGGGCCTCCTCGTACAGTGAGACGTAGGCTCGGGCGCTGTGGTCCCACGACCAGTCGGCCCGCATCCCCGCCTGGACCAGCCGGCTCCAGGCGGCGCGGTCGGGCCAGAAGCTCAGCGCTCGGTCGATCGCGGACCGGAGCGCCTGCGGCGTCGGCTCGTCGAAGACGAACCCGGTCGCCGTGCCATCCGCCAGGGTTTCCGGGGCGACGTCCACGACCGTGTCGGCCAGTCCGCCGGTGGCCCGGACCAGCGGCACGGTGCCGTGGGCCAAGCTGTAAAGCTGGTTCAGACCGCACGGCTCGTACAGGCTGGGCATCAGGAAGATATCCGCCCCGGCCTCGATCTGATGCGCCAGCGTGGTGGAGAACTCCAGGAACGCGCGAAGCTTCCCCGGATGCTTGTCCGCGAGCCGGTCGAGCAGTTCGTGATAACGGGGATGGCCCTCTCCCAGGAGCACCATTTGGACATCGCCGCGCAACAGATCATCGGCCACTGCGGCCAGCAGATCCCAACCTTTTTGGGGATCGAGCCGGCCGATTTGCGCAAAAAGCGGAACCTCGGGGCGTTCCGGCAAAGACGCCCGGCGCTGGAGCTGCGCCTTGCAGGCCGCCTTGCCCCGCGCGACGGTCGTGGCGTCGTAGCGCTCGGACAACATCGGCTCGACGCTCGGGCTCCAGACTGCCAGATCGATGCCGTTGACGACCCCGCGCAGATCATCGCGCCGCGACCGGAGCAGGCCGTCAAGGCCGCAGCCCAGCTCGGGCGTCTGGATCTCCCGGGCGTACGTCGGGCTGACCGTGCTCAAGAGGTCGGCGAAGACCAGGCCCGACTTCAGGAAATTCAGCCGCCCGTGGCACTCGAGCTGCTGCCAGTTGAACAGGCGCCAGTCGAGCCCCGTCAGGGCCATGTCCTTGTGCCAGAAGACCCCCTGATGCGCCAGGTTGTGGATCGTCAATAGCGTCGCCACCCGCGTCAGGTTCGGCACCTCCCGGTACTGCTCGTCGAGATAGACTGGGATTAGACCCGTCTGCCAGTCGTTGCAGTGCAGAACGTCGGGGCGGAGGTCGAGGTGCCGGATCGTCTCGAGCACCGCTCGATCGAAGAAGAGGAACCGCTCGCAGTTGTCAGGGTAATCCACACCCTCGACCTGATAGAGCGCGTCGCGATCGAAGTAGCCGGGCTGGTCGATCAGGAAGACCTTGACGTTCGTTCTGGGGAGCTTGGTCGTGTAGACGAACCCTTCGACCACCCTGGCGCCGATCGGGATGCGGAGGGTCAGGCCCGTGGCGGTTAGCGGAAGGTCCGCCTTCCAGACGTGCCGGTAACAGGGGAGGAAGAGGGAAGCTCGATGGTCCAGGTGGTCCAGGGCACGGGGGAGTGATCCCGCGACATCCGCCAGTCCCCCGGTCTTGGCGAATGGCACCGCTTCGGACGCGATGATAGCCACGTTCATCTGTCGGTGTCTTTCCAGCCCGAGGCCCAGCCGATCGGTTGCGCGGGCATTCTCTAAATAGATCTGTTAATTTCCAAGGCTCGGATTCAGGCTCAGAAGAAGCGCCCAGCACAGAGGATCTCGCCCTACCTTCTGTACGGTGAAAACGACGGGTTCAGCCGCGATAAGTCCCGCCCCGCACGAGAATTCCGATATCAATATCTTAATCGATAGCGCGGTCGCGGACAACTTTGGGAGCAAATCGCGGACCGGGACTGACTCGGGCCGGTCCCGCCTGATTCACTCTTGCCGTAACTCGACATAATTCCTTAAGCTGCTGAATCTGTTCGCCCGGCCGAGGACGTCTGGCAGGAATCTTATTCGCGGCACTGCATGGAGGCAGCACCATGTGGCGAGTCACCGAGCCGGATACCGATTCGCGCCCGAGCGGGTCGTCCCCCGAAATCGCCCTCCTGTGTCCCCTGGCGTCCCTCCCGCATTCTCCGCGCGATCGGGCCGGTCGCTCGATGCCCGACGTTCACCCCTACGGGGAATTCGGGATCGTTCGGATTCCAACAAGAGAGTCAGTTGCGGTGAAAAACCGAAGGGATGTTCGTCGACGGGTGGGCGTAGAGTGCACGTCCGGCCGTCTGCCGGATTTCATCATCATCGGCGCCATGAAGAGCGCCACGACGACCTTGCACGAGCAGTTGGCGCTCCAGCCGGGGATTTTCATGAGTCGCCCCAAAGAGCCCAACTTCTTCAGCGACGACGAGATCGCCGCGAAAGGGATCGACTGGTATCGCTCCCTCTTCCGCCTTGCGGACGCGGGCGACCTCCTCGGCGAATCGAGCACCCATTACAGCAAGCTGCCAACGTATCCGAAGACCGTCGAACGGATGCGCCGTACCCTGCCAGATGTGAAGCTCATCTACGTGATGCGCCACCCGGTCGATCGGCTGGTCTCGCATTACCTCCATGAGGCGATCCGTGAGTTCATCATCGAGCCGATCGATCAGGCGATTGAGGGTCATCCCGAGCTGATCTCCTACGGCTGCTATGGCATGCAGTTGGTGCCCTTTCTCGACGCCTACGGACCGGATCGTGTTTTTCCGGTCTTTTTCGACCGCCTCGTCGAAAACCCGCAGCAGGAGCTGGAGCAGATCTGCCGGTTCATCGGGTACAAGGGCGACCCGCGCTGGGATTTCACACTAAAGGCCCAGAATGTCACGAGCGAGCAATTGCGACGGAGCATGCTCCGCGAGGTGCTCGTGAATGCACCCATTCTGAGGGCCCTGCATCGCCGCCTGATCTGGAAACCCTGGAGGGAGCACCTTAAGCGTCTCTGGCAGATCGAGCACGAGCGACCCAACCTCTCGGAACAGGCCCTCGCCCGACTCCGCCCGATCTTCGACACGGATCTCAAGAGGCTGGGCTTGTGGTTGGGAACCGACCTCGACTGCGATCGGTTCCGGGAGGTGGCCCTGGCGGGGCACCATCATTGGACCGACGCCGTCGGGTGCTCGACCCCACCCTGATCGCGGGGCAATTGCGGTCCTGTCCAAAAGAAAAGGCCCCAAGGTCGCGCCTCAGGGCCTGCTTCGTGATGGTTCGTCGGACCCGTCGGGCTGGGTCAATTGGCCAGGACTTCCTCGTACGCCTCGGCGTGGGCCGACTGGATTGCCTGGAGCTTGCGCATCGCCTCGGCGTGGGCTGAGGCGACCTGCTCGGCGTCCCAATCGACCATTCGGGCCGGGAACTCCTGGAGCTTGGCCCAACTATTCAGGTACTTAAGCAGCCCGACCTCGTAGCGCTGCTCCTGCTCCTTGGTCCAGGCGAAGAGGGCCTTGCCGGTGCGGGGCACGTTGCCGCCGGACGACGCGGTCCGCCCGGTCGAACCATACGCGGCCGGCGCCTGAGCCTGGACCGGTTCCGAGGCGGGGACGGGAGCGTTGGCCTGGACCGGAGCGGGCGACTCGGCTGTCGGGAACCGCTCCTGGACGAACGCTGGGACACCGTCCCTGTACAGGTAACGTGCAATGCCGAACTTCACGCATGCACGCTTGAACGCATCGCTGTAGCCGCTCTTATCGTCGTCGCCTTGGTCCGCCATCCCGGCATAGCCGCCGGCGTCCGACTTGGTCAGGAGCGTTCCATCCGGAAGGCGGATGGTGAGCTTGCACAGGACGGAATTCTCGTGCGGGAAATACTCGTCGAACCAGTTCTCCGGCCCGAGCACGTTGTCGAGCCGATTCATCGCGGTCCGCGCAGTAATGTAATGGAGCTGGCGGCCCGACGTGGAACGGACCTTCACTTCGTTGGGCTCAAAGGGCGCGGCGAGGGCCGCGAACAGGTCAGGATGCTGGGTCATAGCTAACGCCCCCCGGAGGATCAGGCGGGCCGCGGCCTCGGTCTGGTTTGGGCCGCCCCGCCGCCCTCGACTCTTATCAGACACCGGGTGCAAAGGCAGTGAGCGGTTGCCGCCGGGACCTCCGTCCCATTTCCCCGACCTGGAATTCCCGATTTGATTCCTTGGGAGCAACCGGCGCGCCACCGTCTGCCCGAACCCGAGGACGCCCTCGAAATCGAGCGGACGATTGGATTGTAACAGGGGGCGCGATGCGTTACAAGTGTACAGTAGAATTTTTTCCCGAGAAGGCGGCCAAAGTCGTCGACGCAGGGGGGGGTGAGCGCCGATACCTTGAACTTGAACTCGTAGCTTTTGAGAATCAGGA
>JBKOZB010000278.1:0-2682 GCA_046744225.1 Planctomycetota bacterium
CCGCATGCCAGGCTGCCCTCACCCCAGCCACGCCAGGGAGCACGCCCAGTCAGTGACCCAGAGCCCGCGCGTGAACCCTCAACTGAGGCGGCACTGGCTCAGCCACGAGCGGAGCGGGGCGCCTCAGGCCGAACCCTGCACTCAAGCGAGCGCGGCGCTGGTATTGTTGCTCCAGTCCCTCTTGCCCAAGGGCGAGCGACACGATCTGCGGGAGTGCGGCACCTCCACGCTACCGCTGGCCGAGCAGCCGCTGCAACGTACCGGCGCGGCACAGGGTGCCCAGAGAGGTATGCATCCAGGCCTCCTCAAGGGTGCCTGTTGCGGTGCCCATCGGGGTCCCCCAACGAATGCCGGGACGTCGCACGACGCTCCGACTGTGGCAGAAGAGGAGAAGGCTCGATGCCCATGACCTCCCAGGATCTGGTGCCCTTGGCGCAGCTCCTTTATCTCCTGCTGCCTAATCCCACCATTACCGGAAGGATCGGTGACGCCGCCCGCCAGCACCAGGTGAGCGATCGGCTGATCGCAGCGTGTCGGATGGCGGGAATCGATGAGCAGAACGCCACCGTGATCAGCGAAGCCTTGGCGGGGTATCTGTATGGCTGGAAGACGCGGGATGAGAGCCTCGGGGAGCTGATCAACCATGCGCAGGCGGTGTTGAATGCGGCGGCCGGCGGCGTGGGCGATGCGCGCCTGCGGTGGCTGCCGATGGGGAGTCCGCTCACCATCCCAGCCATTGCGCATCTGCTCGCCTGGGTGCTGGCCTTAGACCTCGACGTAGCACCATGACCGCAGGGGCGCTGCCGCTGACCACCATGCAGAGGAGCCGTCCCTGCAGGTAATGGCGGATCAGCTCAACACGGAAGGGGTGCCGACACTCAGCGGCAAAGGGCGCTGGCAGAAAGGCACCATCGGGAACCTATTAGCTCAGGGGGAGGAGGCAGGACGGTGACATCAGCAGCGATAAAGGTTCTCGCGCTTGTCGCGGCAATCATTTTTATGGCTGTGGTGGGCATTGTTACCGCCATTGTACAGCGAAAGTTTGGATCGAAATGGCTCTGGGTTGTTTGGCTCGCGCCGGCGGTTATGCACACTGGCTTTCTTCTCACCCGGATTGACTACAACGCATACTCAGTTATCTCAGGTCCGGTTCTTTGGTTCGCCGCATCACAGTTTGTGTTCACGAGTATCTTCACGGGCATGGCTGTGTGGAACACAGCTGTGTGGTTCGGACCACGTTCACCGTCCGCAGCCTCAAACGGCATGAGCGATCTTCCTCTCCCGGTGCCTGCGGGTAAGCTGGAGGATGAGCATGGACTGACTGGCATCCTGGGGCGCTATCAGAGGCTGCTGACGACATACACTACGGCTCTCGACGCGGCATCCATCCACCCTTATCCATCTCTACCGCGTGTCTTCCTCGGCGCATTCCGAGCATTCTCGCCCAGCTCCGTGCGGCAGGATTTGGAAAGGGGGCGTCAGATGGGCCAAGTCCCGAACATATTAGCGCTAGACCTCACCGGTGCTAAGGACGTACTGGCGGAGCTTGAGACGCTGACCATCGCGCAACTTTCAGCCATCGAGGAATGTCACCGCACGAATGTGCGGCGTCTGAGACAGAGGTTAATTTTTGAGCGGATCCGGGGGAATTGGGTAACTCTTATCGGTGTGATCAGCAGCCTGGTGCTCGCAGCGGAGCATGTGGGTGTGCTCAAGTTAAAGGACATCGACCTATGGCATCTCATGAGCGGGATCATCGTGATGGGGGCGGACATTCGGGCAGCCATCTTCCAAGGAATCATCTGCGCATTAGCCATAATGTTGATAGCATTCGTTAGTGACGGCATCCGCTCCCTACCGATACTACAGCGATTACGGGCCTTCGAGGACATACTCACCATTGCCAAAGCCTATCGGAAGGGCTTGCTGAGACAACCGAATCAAAGGCCCAGAAGGGGAGCATCGATGACCCCGTAAGTACGTGAAGGTGAGTGTGTGGCTCGACGCGTTCCGACAACCCGCCGATTCGCCAACGCCCTGTTCATGCTGGCCCTGCTGCTCTGGCTCGCCAACCCTGGCCTGACCGGTGAGCTCCACTGCACGACCACACAGAACACCATCCTCAACCGCCTGGAAACGCTCTGCGATGATGGCACACGGGCTACCTCGTATTGGAACGCCGTCTTGGAGCGGTGGGAAACCACGGTACAGCCGGGGCCTCGTCCCCGGCAATCGTGCCAGGCGCGGGCCGATCCACTCACGAGGCAAATTGAGGTGCGGTGCCCCTGAGTCGCTCTGCCCACCATCACGGCTTACCCGTATGTAGCAGTGGAAGAGGATGCCCTGTTTACCGACGCGCCGGCGCTTTCAACCAGGAGGGGCTGGCCACGCTGAGCAGGCGCGGCCGGTGGGACATGAGCACTATCGCGAGTCTCGCGAAAAAGGGGTGAGACAATGCCTACGACACAGCCCAATCCTGAGATGGAAAGGAAATTTGAGGAATACCGCCATTGAGAAGGAGAAGGCCTGATGAAGACGCGGGCAATATTCATCCTGGGGATCAGCATGCTGCTGGGGTGGCTGGGTGTCGCCACGGCCGGCGTGGTGCTCGTCACGCCCCTGCTGCATTTCGACCCAAACCGGCAGGACCCCCTCTGTATGGCCTTAAACGTCAGCAATCGC
>JBKOZB010000082.1:0-7017 GCA_046744225.1 Planctomycetota bacterium
CCGCGGTGCTGATCACGAAGGGGAGGGCGATCGCCATCAGGTCGAAGGCGAAGAGCGTTTCCCGGACCAACGGGCCGGGGACCCGAAGCGCGTCACGGACCAGCCAGGGGGAGAGCAGGAAAACGAGCACGGCTGCCGACACGCCCAGGGCCCCCATGAGCCCCAAGGCGGTCCAGACCAGCGTGGGGACCTCCGGCTCTCGGCCTCGGCCGAGCTTCTCGGCGACGAGCTTCGTCAATGCCCGGCCGAGCCCGAGGTCGAAGAGGCTGGAAAACCCCAGGACCATCCACGCCAGGGTCAGGAGACCGAATCGATCCGTGCCCATCCCCCGGATGAGGACGGGCATGGAGAGGACCGCGACTGCAATCGGCAAGCACTGACTGGAGAGGTTCCAGACCGCATTCCGGGCCAGGAGTCGGCCGGCTGTCAATTCTAGTGTTTTCATGATGTTGACCTCTGGTCCTCGGTCAGAGTGAGTCTTCAGGCGTGGGGGTTTAGTAGGCCCCGCGGCCCTCGATGACGACGCGGGCTGTCATCGCCGCCAACTTGAGGTCGAGCCCGAGCGAACGATTATCGATGTACTCCATGTCCATCGCGATCCGCTCCGCGTAGGTCGTGTCGCTGCGCCCGTAGACCTGCCAATAGCCCCCGAGGCCGGGCTTCACCGAGAGCAGCTTCCTCAGATGCACTCCATACTTCGCCCTCTCCGATGGTACGATCGGCCGAGGGCCGATCAGGCTGAGATCGCCGCGGAGTACGTTGAAGAGCTGAGGCAATTCATCCAGACTGGTTTTCCGGAGGAACCTCCCGATCCGGGTCAGACGCGGATCGTTCTTCAGCTTGAATGTCGCCTCGAACTCCTTGCGGAGGTCCTCGCGCTGCCGCAACAGCTCTTCCGCGTTCTTGACCATGGTGCGGAACTTGAGGCAAAAGAAGGTCTGTCCGTGCTGGCCGAGCCGACGGTGCCTGAAGATGATCGGGCCCGGACTGGTCAACTTGACCAGGAGGGCGATCACGAGCAGCAGAGGCGAGAGCGCGACGAGCAGCGCGACCGATCCGCACACGTCGATCACGCGCTTGCTCTTGTCGTAGAAGAGGGGGCTTGACTGCACTTCCTCGAGGTAACTCGATGGTGCCGCCGCCGTTCTGACGCGAGGCACCAGGCGAACCGATGATAAGCTCATGTTCGTATTCCTCTCGATAACGAAAGAACTCAATTCCGATCTCATATCATCGAACCACAACCCTGTGCTCGGGGCCGTCCGACGGTCAAGGGCGCCGACTCCCTGTGGGCTCTCGGTTGGTCCGAGAAGCTACTGCTGTACGGAGGGGCCGTGTTCGACCCCTTGTTCGGACAATCTCACGGTTTCCGCGGGTTGCGCGGCAGGGACGACTTCAGCGCGAGTCTGGGGAGGCGGAGGCACGGGGTTCGCAACATCCTCGGGTCGCCGTGAGCTGGGAGCGTCCTCGATCGAGATTTCCATCCGCGCTTCGAGCCCCGACGCGAGCAGGAGGTCCCGATTCTCCACCTCCGTGATGATCTTGCAGGTCCGGGTCACGGGGTCGATTCGGCTGTCGAGGAAGATGACCTCCCCTGCGAACTCCTCGCGCTCGATCGCGAGGTCCGCGCCCTCGATTTCGGGGATGATCCGGACGCGCTGGCCCTTCCTCACGCGCCAGTAGTCGCTGAGGTTGAGATGGCCGGTGACCCGCACGCGATCGACCTCGACGACCCGGAAGATCGGCTCGCTATAGGTGACGGCCTCTCCCGCCCTCTTGAGGACTTCGACGACAATTCCATCATGAGGGCTGATGAATTCACGAGCGTGGATCAGGACTTCCGTTTGCTGACGCTGGACCTGGGCCAGGCGATGGCGGTGCTTGGCCTGCTCGACCTCCAGGGCCGCCGTCTTCTCCTCGACCTTGTGGAGGTTAAATTCCTCGCCACTGACCAGGTATGTGGCTCGGCGTTGCAAGTTTTCGGATCGCTTCAGCCTGTCGAGCATCTGCTCGTGCTTGGCTTCGCTGAGACGGATCTCGATGTCGCTTTCGGCCTCGGCTTTTCGCAGCTCGAGCTCGGCCCGGAGCTCTTGATCCATCACTCGGCCGAGGACTTGTCCCGCCTTGACCCGGTCGCCTTCCTGGACATGGCAATCCTGGAGGATCGTCGCGCTCGCGAGCATCGAGGCCACTCCGACCTGAGACGACCGCGCGTATTCGACTTCGCAGCGCTTGAGCACGATTACGTCACTGGCGGGGTGAGGTGGATCTGCCGCTCGTCCGGGCGGTCCCGCCAGCCCGAGCACGAGCAGAACACCGATGAGTCGCCTGCGGAGCATGGGGTGGTCTCCCAAGGGGTTTAGTGCGACGGGCGCGGTTTCAGGGATGCCGCTCATGAGGAGCGGGGGAGCTGGCCTGCCCATTCTCCGAGGGTGCCTCGTGTCCGGTTGCCAACTCGCCCTGGATACCGGGGATCACGGATTCGACGGTCTGTGGAGGACTGGAATGTCCATTGGCCTGGTGGGCATTGCCATAACCGTAGCCATAGCCATAGCCATAACTAGTATGTTCACGCCCGACCTTGTTGATCACGGCCCCGAGGATGGGGGTCCCCAGAGTGTTCAGATGCTCCCTCACCCTGACAGCATCTTGACGCTTGAGAGCGGAGGGCCGGACCACCAGCACGACCCCGTCGACCATCGCCCCGATGATCGCGGGGTCGGTCACGGCCAACAGTGGAGACGAGTCGATGATCACGAGATCGTAAGACCGGCGGACTTCCGCGAGGAATGCGGCGAACTCGTCAGACGTGAGCAACTCGGCGGGGTTGGAGACTTCCGAGCCGACCGCGATCAGGTCGAGGCTCTCGAGGGCGGTGCGCAGGAGGATGCGCTCAATCGGAAGTGACTCCTGGAGATGCTGGGTCAATCCCACGTCATTGGAGAGGCCATGGATCTTGTGCTGTGACGGCTTGCGGAGGTCGGCATCGACGAGGAGGACCTTCCGCCCGGTGCAGGCGAAGCTGATCGCCAGGTTGCTGGCCGTGGAGCTCTTGCCGTCACCGGCATAGGGGCTGGTGACCAAGATCACCTCAACGCGACGGTTCCGGCGGAGGAAATCGAGATTGGTCCGGAGGGCCCGGTAGGCCTCCGCCCAGAGCGAGCGTGATTTCGTGTGGCTGATCAGGCCGAACTGACCAAGCTTGCTGATTTCCTCGGTACTGGCCATGGGGATCTGGCCGAGCGCGGTGAGGCCGAGCACTGTGCGCAGTTCTTCGTACGACCGAATCCGCTGATCCATCCAGTTGGCCAAGAGGGCAGTCGCGGTCCCCACCATGCAGCCGGTCGTCAGCGCCAGGGCCAGGATGAGCGACACGGGCGGCGAGACCGGATGTCGAAGGGCATTCGCCGGTTCGAGGATCTCGGAGCTGAAGCTGTTGAAATCGCCTGCGAACTGCGCCTGCTTCAACTGGTCGACGACCGTGTTGAACAGGGAGCGCTGGCGCTCCAAGTTGGCGCGCAGGTTCGTTTCGGCGATCAGATCGGTCTCGATGCTCTTGACTGAGTCCAGCTCGCGGTCGAACCGCTTTCCGAGCTCGGACTCTAACCTCTCGACCGACTTCAAGCTCTGCTCGATAGAATTGAGCAGGTTATTGACATCAGACTGCTCCAGACGGCCCCGCATCGCACGGTTGCGCTCCTGGGCACGCGTGATCAACTGCTGCAGCTCCAACACCTTCACGTTCTGCGGCCCGTAGCGCTCGAAAAGCAGGTTCTGCTCCTGGGCCAACTGTCGAATGTAGTCCGTCGTCCCCAACTGCAACGCGGTGGAATTGAGGAAGGCGTTCAGGCTGGCCGAATCCCCACCCAGCTGGTTGAGCGCGTGTGCGATGGTCCAGAGCTCGCTCCCTTCGCGGACCAGCGTCCGACCGAGTTCGAGCTGCAGCTTGATCTTGAGGGCCTTGTCCCTCGCCTCGTTCATCGCGCGATCCGTCTGCTCGAGCCGCTGCGCGGCGTAGGACCGCCCTGTCTCGTTGACGATGAGCGCGGGAGTCTTCTGGCGAAACTCAAGATATTTCGTCTCCAGTTCCCCCAGCTCTTTGCTCAACTCGTCGCGCGCCTTGGCGATCAGCCTGATCACCTCGCTGCTGTTCTTCTGGAAGGTGTCCCCCAGGAACTTCCGGTAACTGTTCGTGATCGCCTCGAGCATCCGGGTCGCCTCGTCGCCGGAGCCGGCCCGGTAGTCGACGCAGAGGATCTTCGCGAGGCGATCGGGGCGAGTGACATTCAGGTGCTCGATGGCCTCCTCGATGGGATTGCGGCCCGCTTCCTTCGCCGCAGCCAGCGAGGGGAGCTTGTCCAAGCCGATGGCGTCGATCGCTCGCCTCACGACCAGCTGGCTGGAGATGATCTGGGAGTGGGTCGGGATGTAGTCGTCATTCCCCTCCATGAGTCGGGCCGGATCCGTATTGGCGACATTCAGCGGCCGTCCGCCCTGCTGCAGGACCAACAGGCGCGCCTTCGCCTGGTAGACGCGCTTCGTGGTGACCAGATAGATGACGGCGATCGTCAGGCAAATCGCGATGCAGGCGACGATTAGCCACTTTCCGCGCTTCACTGCCTCGACGTACTCTCTGAGGTTCCCGAGGGAATCGCGAGAGTTCGCGTTCAAGGTCATTGGTGGTGTGTGCTCGAACAAGAGAGTGGTCCTGTCTAGTTATGTTAGTAAATATTATAAATGTTAATATAGCTATTATAACTGATAATCCGCCAGCTGGAAGCCGGTGGGTTCACCAGTCGGCTGAAAGCTCGACTGTTTATAGTCTGATGCTCAAGCGTTGTCCTCTCCGACCCGCCACGGAAGCGGTCGAACGCCGGTCGTCTGTTGGTCGAGACTCCCCAGCGTACTGGCAGCGATCGCCCGAAGGCGGGGGATTTTAGATTCCAGAAGTGTACATTAATTCGCACGCCTGAGACGGTGCTAATTCGCCGTTGACGACGGGAACGCGTCCGTGCCCAGATCACATTCCCAAGGAACTCAGGTGACGCGGCAGGGCGTCCAGTGGGAATACGAAACTGGGGATTTCCAGGAGCGAGGCATGGACTTGCCGAAGTTGAATCGCCATGCTTCTGAGGAAATTGGAGATATGCATGATCCCGTTCCAACCCTGGCGGAGACCTCACAC
Source organism: Planctomycetota bacterium (assembly GCA_046744225.1). Classification (GTDB taxonomy): domain Bacteria; phylum Planctomycetota; class Planctomycetia; order Isosphaerales; family Isosphaeraceae; genus JBKOZB01. The sequence continues at coordinate 5,186 of JBKOZB010000082.1, forward strand.
ACCAACCCTATGACACGTCTCGCAACACGTCAAATCCGGGCGCGGGTGACGTGCACAGGGTTATTTCCCTGAACTTTCGCAGGGGGATGAAGCTGCGGACGCGACATAAGGTAGGTAATTTTTCACACGCTCAAGGAATTTGATCAGGTACCCTTCTTCGGCCGAGATCGGGTTGATCTCGGCCGAGATCGTGGCCCGGCGGAAGGCGCGGACCCAATGACCCAGCGACCTCTCCGTCTCCCACGGCCCAAGCTCCTGTCGGGCCGCCTCCGCATCGGGCAGGGTGTGCCCCACGCTCAGTACCACAGACTGGATCGAAGAGGAGACGTGGAATGCCCTCGCCGGAATCCTCTTGGAACCGGGCCGCTTGGAAGCCGCTATCGAGGCGATGGCCGAGGACCAAGCCGACGGGCAGGCCCAGGCCGATTTGCTCCAGATCGAGACGCAACTGGCCGACGCCAAGGAATCCCAGGAAATCCTCTACGCCGAATATGTCCGTGCGTTGAAGTCGAAGCAGAACACGTTTGCCGATCGCCTCAAGAATGACTGGATGATGGCCGAAGCGACGGTGGCGCAGTTCGAGCAGAAGGTGAAGGATTACAGGAACCGCATCGAAGCCTGCACCGAGACCAAGGCGTTGACCACGCGTTTCCGGCAACGGCTCGATCGGGTCCGTGAGGGGATCACCCGTGGCGACGTGATGTGGCAGGAGAAGCGGGACGCCCTCGAGGTGGTCGGCACCAAGAATTTTTCGAGCGGAACTGACGCCGACATCGATTTCGAGGTATTCCCGTCCGACCAGTGGGCCGCGCTGCCCCAGCCGCGATCTACTTCTTCGGCTGGACCGTCACAAGAATCGGAGCGCTTGAGAACGACATCGTGCCGTCGGGCGTCTCGGCCTTGCCGCTGAGGGTCAGGAGCGCGGCGGCAGGCTGGGCGTCGAGGGCGGCGGAGAGGACGATCACGCCCTGGGACATCGCGGGCGGGATGGTCAGCGGGCTGGGCGAGACGCCCGGCGGCAGGCCCTCCCACTCCAGGGTCACGGGGCCGGCGAACCCGCCGCGGCGGGTCAACTGGACGAACACCGGGACGCGCCCCGGGGCCGACGTTGAGCTTGTCGGGGTCTCAGGTCAGGACGAAGTCGGGCCGCCTCGGCCTGGAGGACGTACCCGGCGCCGACCCGGCGCGGCGGGAGACGACCTCGAAGGCGTAGATTTGACCCTTCTTCGCCTCGAACCGGTAAGCGTCGATGTCGTTTGGGACGCCGAGTCGGCCACTCAGGGCGACGGGGAGCCTGACCTCTTGCCCTTGCTCTGCCTTGTCGGGGGCGTCGTCCTTCTCCTCGGCGAGCGGGAGCGAGGTGACGACGAGCGGAACGGGGAGCGTCGGCCCCTGCGCGGTCGGCAAGGCGAAGGGCCGGGGTCCGGTCGGCAGGTCGCGGGGGACGTCGAGCGCGATCGTCTGGCTCGGATCGAAGTTGACGCTCTTCGCGCGGAGCGACACCTTGGCACCGAGGTTCACGGCCATCGGAGTCGCGGAAGTCACGATCGGGCCGGCGGTCGCCTGGAGGACGTAGGTCCAGTTCGCATTGCCGCCGTAGGTGGTGTCGCGGATCTGGAGGAAATACATCCTTGCCTCCTTGAGCTCGTAGGTCAGGCGCGGGTCGGCGATGTCGTGGTTGTCATTGGCCGCTAGCTCGCGACCCTGCGCGTCGTGGAGCTGGAGGATCGGGTCAAAATCTCGTGGCGGAAGCTCACCTGGCGCGGGCTCGCCGCCTTCCGGACCTCGACAGGCACGACCGCCTCGGCCGCCCCGACGCGGACGACGACCTC
>JBKOZB010000130.1:0-3975 GCA_046744225.1 Planctomycetota bacterium
ATCAGGAATTCCTGCGGAACTTGTTTCATGCCTCGGAACTCCCGCTCCCGCAGACATTACTTTTCTGACCCTCAATACCCACCACTCTTCTCAGCATTTACACAAACTGTCGATTTTTAAGGAGGTCGGAGATAACGCGAACGTGTTCTTATTGGAACAATTCCGGTTGACGGTGTCGTAGCTCGGAATGCAATCCCGAAGAGCTGGCCCGATTTCGTGTATTTCAGGCTTCTCGGACCGCCCAAAGCCCCCAATCTTCGTAGCGAACCTATTTGACATAAGAGGCAGCCTTGCTGAAGCAAACGTAAATGTTGAGAGGGATGGTGGGTTGCCCACCAGTGCTCAGGGGCGAAAGAAGCCACTGGCGCCGAAAGATCAGTGTGCAGAGCACGCCCTACGAGACCTCCCGCGGGATGATATCGAGCGTCAGCCGCTCCGGCCCGCGCAGGACGGTCAGGCGGGTCCAGATGCCGACGCGCTCCTCGGTCAAGAGCCGGTGCAGGTCGTCGATGCCAGCGACCGGGCAGCCGTCGAAACCGACGATGACGTCGCCTTCCTCAAGGCCCGCGCGATCGGCGGGGCCGCCCGGCTCGACGGCGACGACGAGCACGCCTTTCTCGGTCGCCAGGTCGTGCCGCAACGTCAAGCGTTCCGGCAGCGCGACGGTCTGGACCGAGATGCCGATCTTGCTCCGCTTGACCCGGCCGTCGCGGATCAAGCGGCCAGCGACATATTTCGCGGTGTTGATCGCGATCGCGAAGCAGATCCCCTGCGCCGGGAGGATGACGGCCGTGTTGACGCCGATGACCTCACCGCGCGAGTTGACGAGCGGGCCACCCGAGTTACCCGGGTTCAAGGCCGCGTCGGTTTGCAAGACGTCATCGATCAAGCGTCCCGACTTCGCCCGCAACGTCCGCCCCAGCGCGCTGACGACCCCGGCCGTCACCGTGCACTGGAAGCCGTAGGGATGGCCGATCGCGATCGCCAGTTGCCCGACGCGCACGGCCCGCGAATCGCTCAGGGCCACGGCCGGCAGGTCGCTCGCGGCCACGCGGACGACCGCAATGTCGGTCTCGGGGTCGTCGCCGATCAGGTCGGCCGGGTAGCGCGTGCCGTCGCCCAGGGTCACGCCGATCCGGCTCGCGCCGTGGACGACGTGGCTGTTCGTCAAGATGTAGCCATTCGACGTGAAGATGAACCCCGAGCCGCTCCCTCGTCCTCCCCGCCCACGTTGGGGGTCGCTCGGCCGATGGAATGCCTCGATGTGGACCACCGACGGGCTCACCCGCTCCGCGGCGCGCGTGACCGCCCGCGAGTACGCGTCGAGCAGCTCGTCGTCGTGGTGAGATGGCGGCGCAGGGCTCGTCCCGCCCGAGTGCCCGAGCGGGTCGTCGAGCCGCACGCCCGCGATTGCGACCGTGCCGATGCTCATGATTATTCTCCAGGGAATCTACTGGAACTATAGGCGCAGGGTCGTCCGTCAGACAAGGAGGGGGGCCGGGCGGACCCCTAGGCCTTCTCGTGCTCCAGCCAGGATTGGGCCTCCCACCGGCGGTACTCGGCGTCCATCCGGGCCAGCTTGTCGACCTGCCCGGCCTGGTACATCCGGTTGACGATCTGATCGACCCGCGCCATCTCGTCGAGGTTCTCCTGGGCGGCGGCAACGCGCTCGGCTTTGGTCGTGCTCAGGTCGAGCCGGGCCTCCATCCGACGCCGCGACCAGATCGAGATCGGGTCGCGCTCGCCGGGGCTGAACTGTCCCCGGCCGATGGCGGCGCGGACGGTCTCTAGCGCCTCCTGGGCCAGCTTGAGCCGGGCCTGCGCCGAGGCGTTCGGCTTCGGCGACTCGTCCGCGGCGGCCAGGGCGGCGCGCCCGCCCGCGAGCAGGGCGCCGAGCGCCAGCAGTGCCCGACGCGTGGTCGAGACCGGGCGCCCTTCGTTCAAGGTGCGGGACGAATCAGGTGACGTCTTCATCGCGGATCTCCTTCTCGTCCCCGCCGAGCGGGGCTGGGCATGATTCCGACCGGGCCGAAACCCTCCGGTCAGGTCGCGGCTCAGTCGTGGGGTGGTTAGGGCACATGTCTCCTCGCGCTTCCGCGAGTCCTACTCGCCCGATTCGAGGCGTTGCAGCTCGACCATGTCGCGGTAGCGACCGCTGCGGACCATCAGCTCGGCGTGGCTGCCGACCTCGACGATCGCGCCGGCTTCGAGGACGAAGATTCGGTCGGCCTGGCGGATCGTGCTGAGGCGGTGGGCGATAACGAACGAGGTGCGGCCGCGCATCAGGGCGGCCAGGCCGCGCTGGATCAGGCGCTCGCTCTCGGAGTCGAGGTTGCTGGTCGCCTCGTCGAGCAGGAAGATGCGGGGGTCGGCCAGCACGGCGCGGGCGATCGCCAGGCGCTGGCGCTGGCCGCCGCTGAGCCGGACGCCCCGCTCGCCGATCCAGGTGTCGTAGCCGTCGGGGAGCACCTCGATGAACGCGGCGGCGTTGGCGATCCGCGCGGCCCGCTCGACCGCCGCTCGGGTCGCGCGCCGGTCGGCGTAGGCGATGTTCTCGGCGACGGTGCCATCGAAGAGGAAGACGTCCTGCTCGACGATCCCGAGCAGGCGGCGGTAGCTCTCGACCTCGATGTCGCGGAGATCGATGCCGTCGAGCCGGACGGCGCCCGAGGTCGGGTCGTAGAACCGGGCGATCAGGTTGCAGAGCGTCGTCTTCCCCGCCCCGCTCCGTCCGACCAGGGCGATGACCTCGCCCGGCTCGACCTCCAAGTCGATCTCGCGCAGCACCAGGGCGTCGGAGTTCGGATACGCGAAACTCACGTCCTGGAAGCTGATCCGGCCCGCAACCGCGCCCTTCTTGACAACGATCGCGCCGGGGCGCGAGACCATCTCGCGCGGCTCGGCCAGTAGGTCGAGCACGCGGTCGAAGCCCGACAGGTTGTTCTGGAGGTCGGTCACGTTCGAGGCCAGGATCGCCACCGGCTCCAGCAGCATCGCCAGGTAGACCAGGAACATTGACAGGTCGCCGAGGGTGAGCCGGCCCTCCAGCACCCGCAGGCCGCCGTAGAGCAGCAGCGTGCCCGAGGCCGCGGGCAAGAGTAGGTCCCAGACGAACTCGATCGTGCGCGACCACGCCCAGGCGTTCAGCTCCTGCCGCGCCAGGAAGTGGTTCTCGCCGACGAACCGGGCGGCCTCGCGGCGCTGGCGGCCGAACGCCCGGACGACCCGCATGCCGCCGAACGCCTCGACGACCGCCGCGTCGATCTCCTGCCGCTGCGCGCGGACGTCGCGGTGCAGCGGCCGCAAGAGGCGGTTCCAGAGCCGCTCCGACCAGTAGGCCCCCGGAAGCAGCAAGAGCGAGACGAGCAGGAGCCGCCAATCGACCCACGCCAGGATGACCAGCCCGCCGGCCAGTTGCACCAAGGCGCGCCAAGGGTGATAGAGCATGCTGAAGATCAGGTCGCCGACGCCCCCGGCGTCCTCGCGGATCAGGCTGGCGGCCCCGCCCGACTTGATCTGGTAGACCCGGTGCAGCGGCAGCCGGACGGCGTGCTCGAACACCTTGCGGCGGACCTTGACCTGCATCCGCTTGGTCGCGAGCGTGGCCCGCCAGCGGCCCCAGATCCCGACCACCATGCCCAGGACCGAGACCACCAGAACCGCGACGACCAGCGCGATCAGCCGGTCCCTCGGGGCGGTCGGCAGGGCGACCCAGGCCGCCAGCCGCGCGGGGAGCGGGTGGGCGAGCAGGACATTGTCGATGACCAGCTTCGTCGCGGCCGGCGGGATCAGCTTCAAGAGCGTCGCGACCGAGAGCGCCGCCAGGGCCGAGATGACCGTCGCGCGGTTTCCCTCCAGGAGCCGGGACAGCTCGCGATAGAGCTGGAACACGGAGCGGTGCCGAGATGTCGCGAGCCGTCCGCCACCGGGCGCGGAGGGGACCGGCGCCCCCCGGGTGCCCCGCCGCTCCCGAAG
>JBKOZB010000244.1:0-8460 GCA_046744225.1 Planctomycetota bacterium
CGCTCCGCGCGTCGTGCTCCGAAATCCTTGCGAGATTGATGGCATTGATTGGAACCGTTGGGTAAGCTCAATGATCGGGAGATCGTGCCGTCTTCTGCACGTCTGTCATTCGAGGGGTGACCCATGCGCCGGACTTTGGAACCGGATCGGTCGAGGTCAGGATTCACGCTGATCGAGCTCCTGGTGGTGATCGCGATCATCGGTGTCTTGGTCGCCCTGATCATGCCCGCCGTCCAAGCGGCCCGCGAGTCGGCCAACCGGGCGAAGTGCCAGAACAACCTCAAGCAGCTCGGGCTGGCCGCGCAGGAATATCACGACACGTTCAACAGCTTCCCTTCGGGCTGGCTCTGCCAGACGCCCGTTTACGACAGCATGGGGAACTTACTTTACGGGGACAAGAATTACTGCGCCTTGCCCTCGCAGCAATATCAGACTTACATGTGGAACGGGCTGGTCGGCCTCTTCCTGAAGCTCGAGCAGGCGAACCTGTACAACGAGATCAACTTCATGCTCGCCCCGTACCCCGGACCCCCGCCCAATGACCCGACTGGCGCCAACACGACCAGCGTGCGCCGGACGATCGACGGCCTCTTCTGCCCCTCGAACCGGCGAGCCACCTCTTCGACTGTCACGGGGATGCTCAAAGCAGGCCCATCGGACTACCGCGGCAACATGGCCGCCGGGATGGTCCTGCCCGGATCGAACCCGAACTGCCCGACCCAGGACGCGTCCAACCCAGCGTGCTGCATCTATGACAACGGCGTGACCTTCCAAAACTCGCAGGTCAGCATAGCCGATATCACTGACGGGACCACCAACACGATGCTGATCGGCGAGTCGCTCCAGGGCTACTGGCCCGACGCGACCAGCTGCTGCGTGCGGACCAATATCGATCGGACGGTCAACAAGCCGATCGTGGTCAACGTCGACGGGACCATTACGAACTACTACACCTATTGGATGAGCAAGCATCCCAACCTGGTCAACTTCGTCAAATGCGACGGCAGCGTCGCGCCCGTCACCAATCAGATCAACAAGTTGGTCCTGAATAAGCTGATGACCCGCAACGGCGGCGAGTCGATCTCGAGCGACGAGATGAAGTAAGCGACGCAGCGAGGCCAACGTTCGGCCGGGTCGAGTCGATCCGGGGAATCAGCGCGTGGGCGGGGCTTCAAGGCTCCGCCCGCACCGTTCTCGGACCCCACGGGTTCGCGTCATCCGAAGGCGTTTTCCCGTAGGGTCCGCCCTGCGGATCGCCCCGGGTCGGCGTGGTCCGCAGGGCGGACCCTACGAAAACCCATGCAGGTTTCTCTCGGAATCAAGCGCGATTCCGCCCCGCGCAACAAAAACCCCAGAGCGAGATTTGAAGTAGAAAAGTGACTGATCGCAACGGGTCGAGGACCGGATCGATTCCATGTCGCTCACTTCTTGGGGGTGCACGACGGGCCTTCCAGCGGGTCCTTCTTCTCGTTGATGACGGGACACTTGGGCGCCTCTTCGGCGTTCAGCGCGATGAACTCCTTCCATTCGTCGGGCAGGTTGTCTTCATGGAAGATCGCCTCGACCGGGCACTCGGGGACGCATGCCTCGCAATCGATGCACTCCTCGGGGTGGATGTACAGCATCTGTGCCCCCTCGTAGAAGCAATCGACCGGGCAGACGACAACACAGTCGGTGTACTTGCAGTCGAAGCACGGCTCGGCGACGATGTGAGCCATTCATAATCCTCCTACACGACGAGGATGTTTTCGGGTTGAATCGCGAAAGGGGTGCGCCGGGATCGCGGCGGTCCCGAGCCCACCTGTGACCCCATCTTAGATTTCCGGGCCGGAAGGGTCAAGGGGCCAGGCGACGGGGCGGGCCGTTCAAAACCGCGGTCAGGACTTGGCTTTCCGCTTGGCGCTCTTGATAGAGACCGGCTTCTGCGGCACGTCCTCGTGAATGCCCTTGCGGCCGGTCGGAACTTTGGCGATCGCATCGACCGTCTCCATGCCCGAGAGGACCTTGCCGAAGACGGCGTAGCCAGCCGAGCCCGGGTTGGGGTCGAGACTGCGGCTGTTGTCTTCCAGGTTGATGAAGAACTGCGCGGTGGCCGAGTTGGGGTCGGGGGTGCGGGCCATGGCGATCGTCCCGCGCTCGTTGTGCAACCCATGGCTCGCCTCGTTCTTGATCGGGGCTCGGGTCGTCTTCTCGCGCAGGGCATCATCCATCCCGCCGCCCTGGATCATGAAGCCGGGGATGACGCGGTGGAAGACCAGGCCGTTGTAGAAGCCGTCATCGACGTACTGGAGGAAGTTGGCCACCGTGATCGGCGCCTTGGCGCGGTTGAGCTCCAGGACGATCGGGCCGAGCGTCGTGTCGAGCTCGACGACCGGGTGGTCTTCGTCGGCTGCGGCGGCGTTGGTCATCGTCAAGGCGCACAGGCCGATCAGAGCCGCGAAGGCCAGCGTGAGAGAGATCATGGGGCGTCCCTGTGTCATGGCGGTGAACCTCCCGTTGTGAATCACGTCCTCGCCCCGCCGCGGTCGCGGTGAAGCGAGGCCTCCGAGTCGTCGGCACCGACTTTAGCACAGGCCGAGCCGCGTTGTCGATGATCCGCAATCCGGCGGATTGCAGATCATCGATGACAGATGCCGAATGTCAGATGACAAAGGAGTCCTCACGGATTGTCATCTGCCATCTGTCATCCTCAGTTCCGGCCGATTTTCTCCATCAGCGCGTTGATGTCAGCGAGCATGGCGGGGCTGAGCCGGCCCTGGCCCTCCTTCGCTTTCTCCAGGTAGCCGGCCGCCTTGCTCGCGCGGTTGCGGTCGGGGTCGGCCGCGATCAGCTTGCCCATGTGGTAGTTGAGGACCGGGTGGTCAGGCGCCTTGCGGAGGCCCTTAGTGAACGACTGCTCAGCATCATGGGTCATGCCCAGCGCGTCCTGGATGGCGCCCAGGGTGTCGAAGAACTCCCCGGGGAGGACTGCGGGATCGACCCGCTCGGCCAGTCCGAGCGCCAGGGCGAGGGCCTGCCGGCTCTCACCGAGGTAGGTGTGGAGGATCCACGCTTTGTTGTTGATCGCCTCGACCGAGTTGGCCTGGCCCTTGAGGACCAAGTCGTACTGGGCGACGGCGCGCTCGAAGTAGGCCCTGGCCTGCGCCTGATCCTTCGACGCCTCGGCGAGCGAGAGGAGCAGGTCGCCATAGTTGAGGTGGACGGTCGGGGCATCGAGTTTGGCGGCGGCCCTCTCGGCCCAGGAGAGGGCCTGGTCAAGCTGGCCGGCCTTGTGAAAGCCGACGGCCAGGGCCAGCGCGACGTTCCCCTTCGCGTCGCGCTGGCCGGCGAGCTTGGCGATCTCGCGGGCTTCGGCCAGCTCGGCAGGCGTCGGCGGCTGGCCCCCTTCGCGCGGACCGGCCAGCAGCTCAACGAGTCGGGCCAGCCCGGTGGTGTCGTCGGGGATCTCCTTCAGCCCGGCCTTGAGCACGGCGATCGCCTTGTCGCGCTGGTAGAGCATCATCTGGATGTCGGACGCGAGATGGTAGGCGTCGGCGAACTTGGGGTTCTTCTCGACTGCCGCGCCGAGCAACTGGAGGGCCTCGGCCCGGCGGGCGGCGACCTGGCGATCCGGGCCGGGCTGACTGGCCAGGGCCCCGGCCTGGAGCAGCACCGCGTCGGGCTGGTTGCGTTCGACGTCGAGGACGACCTTGGCCTGGTGGAGCGCCTCGTCGGTCTCGCCCAGCTTCAGGCTGGTCTGGCCGAGCAGGATGCGGACGTCGAGCTGGCGCGGGTTGCGGTTGAGGGCCTCGGCGTAGGCGTTCGCGACCTCGCGGGTCCGCCCCTGTGCAGCGTAGAGCCGGGCGCGGGTGAGCGGTCCGACGGGCGAGTTCTTGGCGACCTTGTCCATCTCTTGGGTGATCGCGGTGGCGCGGGTTAGGTCGCCGCGGCGGGCGGCCAGCTCGCACTCGGCCTGGAGGAAGGCGAGGTCGCCGGGGAACTTGCCGCGGAACCCGCGGATCGAGGCGGCGGTCTTCTCATTGAGCGCCTGCTCGCGCGCGCGGTCGCCGCGGTCGGCCGCCTCGACGGCCTGGAGGGAGAGGAGCCGGACCAGGCCCGCGGCCAGGCCCGCGTCCTTGGGGTGGTCGGCCACCAGCCCGCGCAGGACGCGCTCGGCGGCGTCGTACTGCTTCTGCGCGCGATAGACCTCGACGAGTAGGCGGCGGAAGAGGTCGTTGGAACGATTCCCCTGCTCCTTCGCCTTCGCCTCGACGAAGGCGACCGCCGGCTTGTCTCCCGCGCCGGCGCGGAGGAGGCGATACTTGGCCTGGACCAGTTCGAGCGAGTCGGGCTGCACCTCGAGGCCCCGGTCAATCGCGGCCTGGGCGCGGTTCGCGGCCTCGGACGCCGGGGGCGCCAGGCTCTCGACCGCGGCGAGCATCAGGTAGAAGACGGCGGGGGGCTTCTCCTTCTTCCCCTGCGCGACGGCGATCGCCTTGCGGAGGACGGTGGCGGCCTCGTCGGTCTTCTTGCCGCCGGCCAGGATGTAGGACCGGGTGACGACAGCCGCGGGGTTGGCCGGATTGACCTTCAGCACGTAGTCGAGCTGCGCCTGCGCGGCGGCCTCCTCGTCGTTTATCCGATAGTAGTTGGCGGCCCGGACGCGCTCGTCGTCCGACGGGGGGTACTTGGTGTCGTTCAGGAGCAAGGCCAGTTCCTTCTTCGCGAGGGGCCACTGGCCCTTGGCGATGTAGGCCGTGATGAGCTGCCAGCGGTCGGCCCGACCGAGCGCACCGGCCTCGCCGCTGCGGCGGAGACCTTCGAAGCGGTGGATGGCCGCATCGATGTCGCCGTTCTCCAGCGCCAGGTTGGCCAGGGCCGACTGCGCGGCGGCCATCAGCGAGAGCCCGCTCTCGACCTCCTTGACCGGCCGCTCGCGGGCGATCGCCTCGAACGTCTTGGCCGCCTCCGACGCCGCGCCGGTCCGGCTGTCGAGCTGTGCCTTCCAGAACTGCACAAGCTTGTTGTTCGGGTCCTTCTTGAGGGCCTCGCTGAAATGCCCCTGCGCGGCCGGGATGTCCCCCCGGTCGAGCGCTAGTTGCGCATCGAGCAGGTCGGCGGCGGCAGCCTCCTTCCAGCGGCTCCGGACCTTGGCAATCGTGGCGGAGACCGCGTCGTAGTCCTTCTGCTTCAGGTCAAGCAGGGCCAGTTGGACGAGCGGGGCCGAGTTGTCGGTCCGCTCGGCGATGCCGGCCAGCAGCTTGCGTGCCTCCTTGGGGCGATCGAGCAGGTCGGCGAGGACCTGGGCCCGCATCAGGGTGATGGTCAGGTTCTCGGGGTGCTTCTGCAGGAACTCAGCGAGGACGCGGTCAGCCTCGTTCGGCTGGTCGGCCTTCGTCAGCAGGGCGGCGTCGAGCCCGACCAGTTCCTCGCTCTCGGGATACGTTTGCCGTGCCTGGTCGAGGGCCTTGCGGGCGTCGGCCGGCTTGCTCTGCTCCTGGAGCGCCAGGACGGCCATGTGCTCGGCCGCCGGCCCCCCGAGCCCCGCCTTCCGGATCGCGTCGAGCCGGGCCAGCGCCTGGTCGATCCGGCCAAGCTGCACATCGATCTGCGCCTGCCGCAGTTGCACGGACGCCGTGGGGGCCTTGCCGACGGCGATCGCCTTGTCGTACTCGGCGAGCGCCTCCTGCAAATCGGCGGGCGAGCGGCGGGCCTGGTGGATCTCGCCGCTGAGCAGGTGGAGGGTCCCCTCCAGCTCGCGGGAGAGCCGCCCCTGGGCGACCTGCGCCTGGAGGTGATCGACGACCGGCTCGGCCTCCTCCGGGTAGCCGGCCTGGACCATCGACCAGGCAGCCCAGACCTGGTACTGCGGGTCGAGATTCCCCTGCCGCATAGCGTTCTGGAGGTACTGGCGGCCGAGCCCCGGCTCCTGCATCAAGATCAGGGCAACGCCGTAGCGTGCCTGGGCCTCGGCGACGTCGGGCAACTGGGTCGCGGCGATCTTCAGGTGGTTCAGGGCGCTGGCACGGAGCTTTGGCTGGGACGCGGGCGCGGTGGCCGCCGCTTGGCCCTCGGCCGTGCTGGAGGCGACCCCGGCCACCCCCGAACGCTCCAGGTCGATCGCCCCCTGGAACAGGTGCCCGAGCCCCTGGTACCGGGGGAACGTGCTATTGATCAGCTCGGCGATGTGCGGCCCGACCTTGGTGAAGCGGTCCTGGTCCTTGAGGTTGGCCAGGCTCGACTCGACGGCGACGGCGTGCAGCCCCATGACGACCTCGGCCAAGGCCGGTTTCGCCGCCGAGGGGGATTTCAGGCCCTGGCAGACCACCTCCAGGCACTTCTCCCGCTTCTCGCGGAACCGGAGGTGGTCGGCGTAAGTTAGATAGATCGGAAGTTCGGGCTGGCTCGACGCGGCGAGGAGTTTCTGGAAGATCGCCTCGACATCCTGATCGATCGCCTCGACCAGCGCGGTCAGGGCCGTCTTGGCCTTGGGATCGGACGAGGACGCGACCTGGGTCAACGAGCGCTGAACCTGCTGCAAGAGCTGGCTGAGCCACGTGATCCGGGGCAAGGCGACCGAGGGGCCGGCGACCAGCGCCCGCGCCTCGGTCTGGAGCGCCTGGACCCGTGTGGCGAGTGACTCCGGATCGGTCGTCATCTGGGCATCGAGCGCCCGCAGCCGGAGCAGGTCCATCCGGTCCACGGGATCGGCGTCGGCCGACAGGACGAGTGTCCGCGACTGCGCGAGGGTCTCCTCCATTGTCCCCTTGTCGCCGGTCGATTGCGCCAGCCGGGCCTTGATCCAGGCGATGCGCGGGGCCGGCGCCTTCGCCGCCTCGAGCGCCGCTAGGTGCCGCTTGATCTCCGGAATGTTGGGCGTGCGCTCCTCGACCCCCTCGGCGGCGAGGACGTAGCGGGCGTCGGCGTTGTTCGGCTCGAGCGTGAGCAGATCCTTGGCCCAGTAGACGCACGATGGCGTCTCGTCCTGCCGCATGGCATCGGCCAGGAGCAGCCGGCGCGGCTCGACCCGCTCCTTGTCGAACCGGGCGGCGTCGATCAGCGCGCGGACCCGGAGCGCCTGAAGATCGGCCTTCTTCTCTGCCGTCGCCTGCTCGGCCCACTCGGCGTACATGTCGGCCAGCTCCTCGTGGATCGCGGCGTTCCGGCCGTCCTTCTGGAGCGCGTTCTTGAAGTGGATCTCCGCGTTCTCGAACCGCTTGGCCGCCCGCTCGGCGCGGGCGGCGGGCAGGATGTCGGCCGAGTCGCGCGGGACCAGCGTGGACATGATCGCGATCACGCCCACCACGGCGATGACCAGGAATAGACCGGAGAGGATTAGCAGGGGTTTCCAGCGCACGGTCATCGGGCTCTTCTCCTTGGGCTCGTGGTACCGGGCCGCGGGGTCCGTGGGGGTCTCCCGCCCGCGCGACCGTCCCGGTCGGCAGGCGAGCCAGCGATCCGCGGCGTTGGGAATCCAGTCGGAGCAATCGGCCGAACGGTCAAGGTCGAGTCAACCCAAACCTGGGGCGTGCGGTCCGACGTCGGAGTTGCGGGGTAGGAGAAGGGAGGGAGCCGTTCCGTCTGCCCTGATACCTCAACGCTGAGGTCGCAATCCGTTGCCGTTCGAGCACCCCATCCGGGCTGTGCGTCAGCATAGAGGGTTGTCGTCGAGAGTTCAAGCGCATTGCCGGACCCGGCCGCGACACCGGACGCGACGACATCCCACCTTCGGAGTCGAAATCGCGGCCAGGGACGCGACACGCCCCGGCGGGGAAATCGGGCGATCCCCCGAGGCGTGCCCTCGCCCGGCCCAGCACGTCGGCCCGGTCACGACGTGGCGATGACGACGTGCCCCTTGTCGACCATCACGCGCAGGATCGCCGCCGCCCCCGGCTGCTTGCTCACGAGGCCTGGGTCGTAATGGCTGTCGCTCCCGAACTTCCCCTTGGTGTAGTGGTTCGTGTAGCTCCACAGGTAGGGTGAGGGGATGGGCGACTTGAGGTGACGATAGCCGAACCCGTTATAGGTTTCGAGCTTGAAGAGCACCCCCCCGACGGTCCAGTCTTGCCACTTGTCGAACCCGTCGAAGCGGAGGGCGTCGGTGGCCGAGAACTCCCAGGTGAACGGCGGCTTGCCGTGCACCGGCCGACCCGCCGGCACGTGCACGGTGCGCGCGGTCAGCGGGTCGCCGTTGTGGAGATGGGTCGTGAATCTCAGACCCCCCTCCATCGCGTGAATGATCCCCACGACCCACCACGGCGTCGTCAGGTCCCGGCCGACCGTCTCGTAACGGCTCTTCTCCTTCACGATCCGGTCGACGTTCGTGGTGACCTCGTGGAGGTGCTTGTCAGCGACCTTGCATGAAGCGAAGAGGTTGGTGTACTCCTCCCGCAGCCCCTTCGTCAGCTCGATGGCTTTCTTCTTATGATGGGAATGGGCCCTGTGGTGCGGCTTATGCCCATGAGGATGAACGTGGAGATG
>JBKOZB010000192.1:0-4925 GCA_046744225.1 Planctomycetota bacterium
ATGGGAGATCCGCCGTGAGATAGTGCCAACTGGACAGGTGCATAATGAAAGGACCAGTCCAGAAGGAGACGCACCATGCTGAAGAAACGCCGCCAGTTCACTCCCGAGTTCAAGGCTCAGGTTGTCCTCGACGTCCTGACCGGATCGCCGTGGCCCGGCTTCCGACAATAAGGGTCTACACGAATGGCACTCGGTTAAGCGAAAGTCCAAGATAACAAAAGAGTTACGCCTAGAATCGCCAAATGTACTCGGAGACAGTTTTCATATCAAAAATCGTTTATTATCCTCGCGTCCTGGAAAACAAGGACAGCGGATTCGGCCCTCGGAAATCGACCTCAAGGACCCTGGATTCTTGCTTTTCACAAGCTCAAGCGAGTATGGAGGTTACGCCTTAACCGAGTGCCATTCGGGGCACTATCTCACGGCGGATCTCCCATTGCGGACAGTTGTTCCCGCAATTCCTCCGGCGTCAGCTTGAGGAATTCCCAGAAGCTCAAGTCGGGCACCTTCAACCCCAGCAGGCCGTACGGCGTCTGAGCCTTGCGGCGGCCGATCCGGAACCGACGCAGGTTCCAATACAGCCGCTTCAGGTCCAGTAACTCCTGCGTTATCTTCCGGTGGCGCGCCTGCTGCATCCGCGCCACGCTGTTGACGCACTCCCCCAGGCTGCTGGCGCGCCAGACCCCGCGAAGCACCGCACGAACACGCCGCGCCTCCTCACGCCAATCCGAACATGCCTTCGTTAGCTGGACCGTGCGGGCCAACGCCCAGCCGCGTGTGCCGGCAGTCAGACGCCACGGCTGGCGGCGCAGGGCTTCCAGGTCCAACAAGGCCGACAAGACCTCGGGGGCCAGCCCCAACCCGGCCAACCGGTCTTGCACCTGATCCAGGGACGTGAAGCTCTCCCGCCTCAGCAACAGCCGCCGGGTCTTGGCCCACGCCGCGCCACCCAGGTGCGGCCACGCCGCCGCGACGACCGCCTCGGCCCCAGCCCGGTCGTTGAGGCGGCCGTCGGGAGTGAAGAACTCGAACGCCCACCGGGCTCGTTTCCAGGCCACCTCGGCGGCTGTGGCTTGATCCCAGAGCCGCTCGGCCTGGCGCCACAGCCGGTTCAGCGGCGCGCCATGACCCTGACGCGATTGGCCCTGGCGGGCACGATCGTCGAACTCCTTTTGAGCCGCGTCGGCGCGCTCCAGAGCGCGGGTGGCCGCGCCCCAGGTCTTCCGCAACGCTCGCCCCCCTTCGCGGAGCGTATGGAAGACGTCGAGTGTCTCGTCGAGGTCGGGCCGACCTGCGGCGCGACGGCGGGCACGCTCGAGTTTCATCCCTTTACCCAGGCCGGTCCCGTCGTCCCGGACCACCGCCTCAAGCGCCGAGAGTCGGGCGAATTCCTCGGCCCATGTGACGCCGTCGCGTGCCTGGACCATCCGACCTGTCACCCAGCAGAGGCTCTCGGGCTCGACGACCATCAGGACGGGTTTGCGTCCAAAAAAATCTCGTCGGCAGTGCCCTGTTTGACCTTGGGCCGGGCCGCCTCGTCGAGCACCTTGAGCAACGGGCCGGCCTGCTTACCGGCCTCGAAAGTCGCCCGCCCCAGCGTCGCCACGGCGCGAGTGGATTTCGGCTTCGACACGACCCGCAAGAGCCGCCGGGCGACGCTCAAGCTGACCCCCTCGGCCTGCGCGACGGTGGCGAACTCGTGCTGTTTGTCGGGGGTGATCTCGACGGCGTGCTTGAGCCGCTCTCGGAGGGCTTGGATTTCGGCCCGCTGCTCGGCGAGTTGTCGCTGAAGGTCGCCAATCCGGGCCTGGGCCGCGGCGCCGTCGACGGCGTTGGCGACCTGTTCCGCCTCGCGGTACAGCGCTTGCCGTGATCGCTCACGGTCCTCGGCCATCTGGGTGACGTCGCCGTATCGCCCGCAGAAGACGGCGAACGCGCTGGCGATGCGTTGCGGGATCGTGGGCATGAGAACTCGCTCCGTCGAGGCCGATCAAAGGATCATGCCCACGATTGCACACGTCCCGACGGGAATTGTCCACGGACATTCCATCGAGGAAGCCACTTTTGAGAAAGTCCCCTTCCTCGGCATGTCGGGCATCGGCTTCACTCTGCCTTACCTCCCGCTCCTCCTGGGCCAGGGGGGGATGACCGACCGGACGATCGGCCTGGTCTCGACTCTGGCGGCCCTTTCGGGGCTGGCCCAGTTCCCGATCGGGCTCTGGTCCGATCGTCTGGGATGGCGGAAGCCGTTCCTGGTGGCCGCGCTGGGGGCCCTGGCGCTCTCGACCGTCCTCATCCACCGGACGCACGCGGAGCTGATCCTGGGCTTCCTGGTCATCCTCTTCGCGGAGAACGGGATCTGCCGGGCGGTCGTCGAGAGCCTGGCGGGGGCTGAGGCCACGGCGCTGGCGCGCAAGGGACAGGTCGGGGCCGCGCTCGGCGCCCTGCGGCTCTGGAAGCCGATCTGCATCATCCTCATGGCGCTGGCCGGGAGCTGGCTCGCCGAGCGATACAGCGTCGGCTCGATCCTGGTCCCGCTGGCGGTCGTGCAGACCCTGGCGGCCCTTGCGGCCTTGGCGATCCACGAGCCGGGCTCGGTCCGGCACGACACGCCATCGGCCGACGGCCAAGCCGAGTCCCAAGGCGGCTGGTTGCCGCGCGACGCGGGGCTGTGGGTCTTCGTGGCGGCGATGGTCCTGTTCCACACAGCCAACGCGCCGGGGGGCGTCTACCTCGGCCTCTTCCTGAAGCGCGACCTGCACGCGCCCGAGCGGCTGCTCGCCTATGCATTCGCGGTCAGCATGGTCGCCTGGATGCTCGTGGTCTGGCCGGCGGGCTGGCTGGCCGACCACTGGGGACGCCGGCCGCTCCTGATCGCCGGCTGGGCGATCATGGCCTCGCGACTGGGGATCGTGGCGATCGCGCGGACATCCTGGGAGGTCGTGGCGAACCAGTTCCTCGACGGCCTGGGCAACGGCCTGTTCGCGGTCCTGGCGGCGGCCTAGGCGACCGACCGCCTGGCCGACCCGCGCCGGGCGGGCGAGGCGCAGGTGATCGTCGGCACGTCGCTGGTGTTCGGCTCGGCGATCGGCCCGGCAGTCTCGGGCCTCCTGGTCGATCCACTCGGCTATCGCGGCCTGTTCGGGATGCTCGCCGCCCTCGGCGCGGTCGCGACCGGGCTGGTCGTGGCGTTCGTCCCCGAGACCTTGCCCACGCACTACGAGATCGGACCCGAGGGGAGCGTCGAGCCGATGGCGACCGTGTCCGACCTCTCGACGACGCCCTGACCCGAACCGCTGGACCCAGGAGAATTCAAGCCGTGACGACTCCTGATGTGATGGGCCAATCGATCCCGCTGGTCTCGACGATCTTCGGCCTGACTTATCTGGGCCTGGCCATGGGGAAGATCCCCGGCCTACGGGTGGACCGCGCCGGGATCGCCCTGATCGGCAGCGTCGCGATGCTCGCCTGCGGGGTGCTCGACCTCCCTGCCGCGGCGGGGGCGATCGATTTCGAGACGATCGTCCTGCTGTTCGGCAGGATGGTGCTGGTGGCTTACCTCCGACTGGCTGGCTTCTTCGCGCTGGCGACCGAGCGGATCGCCGAGCGGCTTGCCGGGCCGTTCACACTGCTGGCGGTGACGATCGCGCTGTCGGGCGTCCTCTCGGCGTTCCTGGTCAACGACGTCGTCTGTGTGGCCTTGACGCCGCTGGTGCTCGACCTGACGAAGCGGCTGAGGCGCCCGCCGATCCCGTACCTCGTCGGGCTGGCGACGGCCTCGAACATCGGCTCGGTCGCGACGATCACGGGGAACCCGCAGAACATCATCATCGGCTCGCTCTCGGCGATCCCGTACCTGCGGTTCGCCGCCCGGCTGGCGCCGGTGGCGCTGATCGGCCTGGTCCTGAACTTCCTGATCGTCGCGGCTGTCTACCGCAAGCCGCTGGCCGCGTCGGGCGTGCACAAGCCGGTCGAGCCGCTGATGCGACCGAGGGTCCATCGCCGGCTCCTCGTCAAGAGCATCGCGGTGACGCTTGCGACGGTCGCCCTCTTCTTCGCGGGCAAGCCGATCGCGCTGGTCGCGCTCGGCGCGGCCGGGGTCCTGCTGCTCGACCGCGTCCGGCCCGTGAAGGTCTACGCGGCGATCGACTGGCCTCTCCTGGTCATGTTCTGCGGGCTGTTCGTCGTCGTGCACGCGTTCGAGGTCCACGTCGTCCACACCTGGGGACTGGAGCGCTGGCACGCCGTGCTCCGCTCGCCGGTCGTGCTGGTCAGCGCGTTGTCGGTGGTGCTCTCGAACCTGGTCTCGAACGTGCCGGCGGTGCTGTTGTTCAAGCCGTTGATGGAGGTCATGCCCCAACGCGAGCTGGCCTGGCTGGCCCTGGCGATGTCGAGCACGCTGGCGGGGAACCTGACCGTGCTCGGCTCGGTCGCCAACCTGATCGTCGTCGAGAACGCCCGCCGCGCGGGGACCGAACTTGAGTTCGTCGAGTACCTCAAGGTCGGCGTCCCGCTGACCGTGCTGACAACCCTGGCCGGAGTCGCCTGGCTGGCCCTGGTCCCTTATTGAAACGAGAGGAGATGAGCCGACCCGCCTCGGCTCGACCCGATCGCGAGGAGCACCCACGACCATGTCCACCGAATCGACCGAGCTTCACCCCCAGCGCCGGAGCCTGATCGCGCTCGACGCCCTGAACGTCTTCCTGGCCGACGTGCGCGACGGCCTCGGCCCGTACCTGGCGATCTGCCTGACCGCGAAGCAGCACTGGGACGCCGGCAAGGTCGGGATCGCGCTGTCGGCGCTGACGATCGCCACGGTGGTCGCGCAGACGCCGGTCGGCGGCCTGATCGACCGGCTCCGGCACAAGCGGGGGGCGATCGCGGCGGCAGCGCTGGCCGTCGCGCTCGGGGCGATCGCGATGGTC
>JBKOZB010000098.1:0-6405 GCA_046744225.1 Planctomycetota bacterium
GAGAGGCTCGTCTTCCCCGGCTTTTCGCACCTGATTGGCAGCATGCAATCGGCATCCTTCGGAGTTATCTTCACCATTCTCCGACCAGGAGCCGGAAGCTGTTTGTCACACTTTTCGGGGAGGTCTCCGATGCCGCCACCGTCAACCGTGGCGACTCCCATCGCACGAGAATCCGGGTTGAAGGGTCAGGAGAAGCAACGAGAGTGAGGCCATCGAGAGATCGTTCGTTGCGCATCTCTCTGGCCTGTCTTGAAGCTTGCCGCTTCGGCATCGGCCTCAAACCCCGTTCGGACGTGGGCCCCCCGGTGGTTTGGTATGGGGTGGTATCCGCCGCTGCGTTCACCTGGACCTTGGGTGGACTCCCCGAAATCCGGGATCAGCAGAATCTTTCAGGGATTCGCGTCAGGTGGTGGCGGGCCGCCATGTCGGATGATCTCGCCTTCCTTGAGGTAGACGACCGCCTCGGCGATGTGCGCCGCGTGGTCGGCGACGCGCTCCAGGTTCCGCGCTGTGTTGATCAGCCGGAGCCAGACGCTCACCCGGTCGGGGTCCTGCTGGAGCGCCTGCTTCAGCTCGCGCTGGACGGCGCGGCGGGCCTGGCCTACCTCGCGGTTGTTGGCGATGACCTTCTGCGCCAGCGCGACATCGTCGCGGGTCAGGGCGTCGATGCTCTCGCAGACCTGGCCCAGCGCCGAGGCCGCCAGGGCGGCGAGTCCAGGCGGGATCGGCGGCGCCTCGGAGTTCGCCGCGCGCTTCCGCGCGCGGTCGGCGATGTTCTCGGCCAGGTCGGCCATCAGCTCCAGCTCGGCGGTGATCCGCAGCGCCGCGACGACCCGCCGGAGGTCAGACGCGGTCGGCCCGAACAGCGCCAGGACGCGCACGCATTCCTGCTCGATCCGGACCTCCCAGCCGTCGATCGCCGACTCCTCGATCTTGACCTCGATGGCGAGGTCGGCCCGCCCCTCGCGGAGCGCCTGCACGCTCGTGGTCAGCGCCCCCAGGACGGTCGCCGCCAGCTTCAAGACCTCGGCCCAGAGATCCTCCAGCGCCTTCAACGCGTGTCGGGGGACGGCAGGTCCTTGTTCCGGACGGCTCGCGTGCTCCGGGCTCATCGTGCGTCTCTCCCTGGCCGTTCCGTCCGGGGCCACTTCATGGAATCTTCATCCAAACTTCATAATAGACCATTCAGGCTACCTGGTCAATTGGTTCACACGTTGAGTTTATGATAGAGAGAACATTGTAGCGTTGCCGGACCCTCGATTGGCACCACTGGGGAAGCCGACCTCGTATGATCATCCTGCATGCCGCCGCGTCGAGCGCCGTGCTCGTCCTCTGGGGCGAGGCACCCGAGGAGCCCTCGGCCGCCGGGTCCCGGAGGCAAGGGCGGAGGCCGAAAGCCGCGCGATCCCCCGTGATGCGCTTCGACGCGGGAAGCGCGCGTCTGCTCGCGGCCCTGGCAGAGGGGCTCCCAGGGCTCGACGTCATCCCGGATGACCTGGAGACCTGGGTCGCCTGGCTCCCTTCCGGCGACCAGGGAGCCTTGCCGTCGAGCCCACTGATCGCTGAGTCGGCCGAGGGCCAGACCGAGGGGGCGTTCCGGATCGAGCCCTGGTCGGTGACGGCGCGGGCGCTCTCGCCCGAGCAGGCGGTCGAGGCTCTCTGCGCCAGCATCGGCCGATCGACCTGGACGCCGGGGGTGATCGTCGGCCCGACGCTCGCGTTCTGGGCGACGGTCTTCCGGTTCGCCGGCGCCCTGGTCGCGCGGCAGCAATACTTGCCGGGCGTGGCCGCCGACCCGGCCGGGACCGAGTTCCGGGCCCGCTGGGAGCCGGTCCTGGCCGGGGCCGACCTCCTCCACGCGCGGCAACTGGCCCGCGCCATGCCCCACGCCGCCCGCGCGCTGGGGCGCGAACCCGCCGCGCCGCCACCCGCGACCCCGGCGTCGGCTGTGCTCGTCGACTGGCTCGGCGCGATGGTCGATCACCTGGTTCGGTCCTCGGCCGCGCGCAACGGCGGCGGACGCCGGGCGCGGGCCTCCCAGTTCGAGAGCGTCCACGATCAGTGGATGCACGCGCTCCGCACACCCGACGGCCGGATGACCGGCGATCCCGACGAGCTGGCGCGGCTGGCCGTGCAGGTCCGCCAGTGGCGGCGGCCGATCGAGGTCGCGACTGCCTCGCCCTTCCGGCTCTGCTTCCGCCTGGAGGAGCCCGAAGCCAAGGATGGCGATGGGGACCTTCGGGACGACCGCTGGTACGTCCGCTACCTGCTTCAGGCGGCCGACGACCCGAGCCTGCTCGTCCCGGCCGCCGAGGCGTGGGACGCGCGCGGGCGGCAGGCGGCGCTCCTGCGCCGGGGCGGGTTCCAGCCCCGCGAGTTCCTGCTGGCGATGCTCGGGCAGGCGTCGTCGCTTTCGACCCGGATCGAGGAGAGCCTGAGGTCGGCCGCGCCCGCCGGCCACGCCCTCGACGCCACCGGCGCGCACGAATTCCTCACCGAGAAGGCGGGCCTGCTAGAACAGGCGGGCTTCGGCGTCTTCCTCCCCGCCTGGTGGTCGCGCAAGGGGACGAAGCTCCGCCTCGCCGCGCGGGCCGTCATCAAGAGCCCCAAGCTGACGAGCAAGGCCGAGATGTCGCTCGGCGAAATCTTGAACTTCCGCTGGGAGGTCGCGCTGGGGGACCAGACCCTGACGCTCGCCGAGCTGAAGGCGCTGGCCAAGCTCAAGACGCCCCTGGTGCGCGTCCGGGGCCAGTGGGTCCAACTCAGCGCCGAGGAGATCGAGGCGGCGCTCGCCTTCTGGAAGGCCAAGGGCGACGCCCAGGTCACGGCCCGGCAGGCGATCCAGATGGCCCTGGGCGCCGCCAAGGTCCCCGGCGGTCTCGATTTCGAAGGCGTCCGCGCCGACGGCTGGATCGCCGACCTGATCCGGCAATTGCAATCGGGCGGCGGGTTCGAGACACTCGAACCGCCGCCCGGCTTCCAGGGCACCTTGCGCCCCTACCAGACGCGCGGGTACTCGTGGCTCGGCTTCCTCCGCCGCTGGGGCTTCGGCGCCTGCCTCGCCGATGACATGGGCTTGGGCAAGACCGTGCAGACCCTCGCCCTGATCCAGCACGAATGGAAGTCAAGCAAACGCCGGCGCCCGACCTTGCTGATCTGCCCAATGTCAGTCGTCGGCAACTGGCAGAAGGAGGCGGCCCGCTTCACGCCCGACTTGCCCTTGCTTGTCCACCACGGACTCGCGCGCACCAAAGGGCCCGAGTTCAAGAACCGCGCGGCCAAACATGCCCTCGTCCTCTCCAGCTACGCCCTGTTGCACCGCGACTTCGCACTGTTCAAGCCCGTCCCGTGGGCGGGCGTCATCCTCGACGAGGCGCAGAACATCAAGAACCCCCAGACGAAGCAGACGCAGGCCGCGCGCGCGGTCCGGGCCGACTACCGCATCGCGCTGACGGGCACGCCGGTCGAGAACCACGTCGGCGATCTCTGGTCGATCATGGAGTTCTTGAACCCCGGCTGGCTCGGCACGCAGGCCGAGTTCAAGCGGACGTTCCACGTCCCGATTCAGGCCCAGCGCGACCCCGAGGCGGCCCGGCAGCTCCAACGCCTGACCGGCCCGTTCCTCCTCCGCCGGCTCAAGACCGACAAGTCGATCATCGCCGACCTCCCCGAGAAGCTGGAGATGAAGGTCTTCTGCACCTTGACCAAGGAGCAAGCCTCGCTCTACGCCGCCGTGGTCGAGGATGCCGCGCGCGCGATCGAGGAGGCCGAGGGCATCCAGCGCAAGGGCCTCGTGCTGGCGACCCTCTCGAAGCTCAAACAGGTCTGCAATCACCCCGCGCAATTCCTCGGCGACAATTCGGCGATCCCCGGCCGCTCGGGGAAGCTCGCCCGCCTGACCGAGATGCTCGAAGAGGCGCTCTCCGAGGGCGACCGCGCGTTGATCTTCTCGCAATTCTCCGAGATGGGCGCGCTCCTCCGCCGGCACTTGCAAGAATCGTTCGGCCGCGAGGTCCTCTTCCTCCACGGCGCCATGCCCAAAAAGCAGCGCGACACGATGGTCGAGCGGTTCCAGTCCCACGACGCCGACGCCCCGCGCCTGTTTGTCCTCTCCTTGAAGGCGGGCGGCACCGGCTTGAACCTGACCGCCGCCAATCACGTCTTCCACTTCGACCGCTGGTGGAACCCGGCCGTCGAGAACCAGGCGACCGACCGTGCCTTCCGGATCGGCCAGACGCGGCGGGTACAGGTCCACAAGTTCCTCTGCGTCGGCACGCTCGAAGAGAAGATCGACGAGATGATCGAGCGCAAGAAGACCATCGCCGGCACCGTCGTCGGCTCCGGCGAGGACTGGCTCACCAAGCTCTCCAACGAGGAGCTGCGCGACCTGTTCACGCTCCGGCGCGAGGCGCTCGGAGAATAGAAACGAGCCAAATGGACCAGCTGAGCGGGGATGTTCACGGCGATGGCTTGCCGAGCCCGGGCTCGGTCGCTAGGTTATTATGTCTTGTCGGCCAAAGTCTTCGGTTCCCCGAGTGCGGGGAGAGATGGGGGCGAGGTCGGGATGGAACGGGTCACGGTTGGATTGCTGGGCCTGGGCACCGTGGGGACGGGGGTCGCGCGGCTCCTGGACGAAGCGGGCGACCGGATCGCGCGGCGGGCCGGGCGGCGGATCGACCTGAAGTGGGCGGCCGTCCGTGACCCGAACAAGCCGCGTCCGGTGCCGCGCGACGTCACGATCGTGACCGACCCGCGCCGGGTGGTCGAAGATCCCGAGGTTGCAATCGTTATTGAGACGATGGGCGGGACCGATCCGGCTCTGACGCTGATCCGCGACGCCCTGGCCAACGGCAAGGATGTCGTCACGGCCAACAAGGCGCTCCTGGCCGAGCACGGCCCGGAGATTTTCGACCAGGCGCGTCGGTACGGCCGGGCGATCGCCTTCGAGGGGAGCGTCGGTGGGGGCATTCCGATCGTCCAGGCGCTCGGCGTCGCGCTGGCGGCCAACCAGGTCCAGGGCCTCGCGGCGATCGTCAACGGCACCTGCAACTTCATCCTCAGCTCCATGACCCGCGACGGCCTGCCCTACGCCACCGCCCTGCGCGAGGCGCAAGAGCTGGGTTACGCCGAGGCCGACCCGACGCTCGACGTCGACGGGACTGACACCGCGCACAAGCTGGCGGTCCTGGCCCAACTGGCCTTCGGCGCCAGCATCACGACGGCCCAGATCCCCCGCGTGGGGATTGACACGCTGCAACTGGCCGACATCCGCTACGCGGGCGAGCTGGGCTACACGGTCAAGCTGCTGGCCTTGGCGAAGCTGTCGGACTCGGGCCTGGAGCTGCGCGTCGCGCCGACCCTGGTCAAGCAAGGGATGCCGCTGGCGGAGGTGCGCGGGCCTTACAACGCGATCCAGGTCGTGGGCGATGCCGTCGGCGACACGCTCTTCTACGGCCGGGGGGCGGGGATGATGCCGACCGCCTCGGCCGTCGTGGGCGACCTAATCGATGTCGTCGTCGGCCGCGCGGCCCTGACGTTTCGCGCCCTGAACCTCTGGTCCGATTCGGCCCCACCGCCGCGTTTGACCCCGTCGAGCCAGGTGCGGAGCCGCTATTACCTGCGGTTCATGATCGCCGACCGACCCGGCGTGCTGGCCGCCCTGGCCCAGGTGCTTGGCGCGCACGCGATCAGCATCGCCAGCGTCATCCAGCACGACCCCGGCGACGACGCTCCCGAGAACAGCCCCGTGCCGCTGGTCATCATGACCCACCTGGCCGTCGAGGCCAACATGAGGGCCGCCCTCGCCGAGATCGACAACCTTAACGTCGTCCGAGCCCCGAGCGTCTGGTTGGGGGTCGAAGAGTAAGACGGGATTCCCATCAAGGGCACCAGAGCCATGCCGACCAAGTATGTCATCGTGATCCCCGATGGCGCCGCCGACGAGCCGCAGGAATCGCTCGGCGGGCAGACCCCGCTCCAGGCGGCGCGGACCCCGGAGATGGACCGGATCGCCCGCGAGGGGGTGCTCGGGCGATCGCGGAACGTGCCCGACAAGTTCGTCCCGGCCAGCGACGTGGCGACCTTGAGCCTCTTCGGCTACGACCCGTTGCAATACTACACCGGTCGCGCCCCACTCGAAGCCGCCGCGATGGGGATCGTGCTCGGCCCCAATGACTGGGCGATTCGATGCAACCTCATGACGATCCTCAATGGCCGCATGACCGACTTCACCGCCGGTCACATCCCCAGCGAGGAGGGCCGGCCCCTGATCGAGGCCCTGGGAATCGTCCTCGGCCCCGGCCACCCCCAGGTCGAGTTTCATCCGGGGGTCAGCTACCGCAACGCGATGATCTATCGCGGCCGACCGGGCGAGGTTCCGTTTGCCGACGACACGCTGACCACCCC
>JBKOZB010000166.1:0-13930 GCA_046744225.1 Planctomycetota bacterium
GCCCGCCGTCTCCGCGAGGGGGACGAGGTCGGCGGCTTCACCGTGATCGAGACCCCGGGCCACTGCGCGGGGCACGTCTCGTACTGGCGGGAGTTGGACCGCGTGCTCGTCCTCGGCGACGTGCTGGCCAACGTGAACCCCGCGACCGGCCTGCCCGGCCTGCGCGAGCCGCCCCGGCTCTTCACACCCGACCCGGCCCGAAACCGCCAGTCGGCCCGACGGGTCGCCGCGCTCGAGCCGGCGCTCGTCTGCTTCGGCCATGGCGCCCCGCTCCGCGACACCAGGCGGCTCCTCGATTTCGTGGCGAGGCTGCCGGAGGATTGAATGAAAGATGACAAATGATAAATGACAAATGGCAAATTCAATTTAATATTTTCCATTTGCTACTCTAAAAGCGCGAACCGCGTGGGTCCGAGCGGCTCCAGCTCGTCAAGCCACTGCTCGGCCTGGCGGGCTAGGCGGTCGAGGACGCCGGGGGCGTCGCCGCGGGCGACGGCGCCCACGCGGCCGGTCTCGTCGATCAGGAGGTGGAACGGGACGTGCGACCCGGTCGCGCCGAACGCCCGGCGGGTCTCGGCGGGCGCGAGGTAGACGGGCAAGCGCGCCTTCATCTCGGCCAGCATCGCGCGGACGCGGTCGGGGTGTTCGGCCTCGATCGCCACGGCGGCCATCGCGAACTTCGGCCGCGCCCTGAGCCGGTTCCAGACCCGGTCGAGCGACACGAGGTCGGCGCGGGCCGAGGGAGAATCCGCCGACCAGAACGTCAGCCAGACGACTTTCCCCCGCAGCCCGGGCAGGACCAAAGGCTCGGAGGTCGCCGGGTCGAGGAGCCGGAGCGGAGGCGCCAGCGTACCCACGCCCGGCGGCTCGCTCGCCGGCGCGGGGCCGAACCGCATCCAGGCGGCCCCGGCCAGCGCCAGGCTTGTCACGAGCGCCATCGCGGCGCTGACCCAGTCGATCCTTCGTCGAGCGGTTTTCTCGGTCATCCCCGGTCGCATTTATATCTGGAAGTCCTTGCCCGGGAACGGATTCACATGGTGGTTGTTGCCGACCAGGGCGCCGGGCTGGAGGTCGTGGATGATCTTGTACGTGCCGACAAGGTCCCAGTCGGCGTCGGGACGGTCCCACCAGCCGTCGAACCAGAGGCCACCGATCGCGCCGTAGTTGGTACAAAGCTCGCGGACCTGGCCCTGGTAGTAGGCGACGTACTTCGACCAGTCGCCCCCCTCCTCGCGCCCGGTGGCATGGCCGGTCCGGCCGCAGGGGAAATAATCGGGGTGGTGCCAGTCGAGCAGCGAATAAGAGAAGAAGAGCTTCAGGCCGTGCTTGTGGCAGGCTTCGGCCAGGGCCTTCATGGGGTCCTTGGCGTAGGGGGTGGCGTCCACAATGTCGTAGCGGGTCAGCTTGCTGTCGAACATGCAGAAGCCGTCGTGGTGCTTGGACGTGATCGTGATGTACTTCATCCCGGCCTCCTTCGCGGTCTTGACCCACTCCTCGGCGTTGAACCCGGTCGGGTTGAACTGGGGCGGGAGCTTCTCGTACTCGCTGACCGGGATCTTGCTCTTCTCCATCACCCACTCGCCCTTGCCCAGGAGTGAGGAGACGCCCCAGTGGACGAAAAGGCCGAACTTGGCGTCCTGGAACCAGCGGCGCGCTTCGATGCTCGGGTCCGACGCCCCGGCCGGATCGGCGCCAAGGAACAGAACCAGGAGGACCAGGCCGCCGGCGGCACATCGGACCAGGAGGGGACGGACATGGTCTGGCTCCCGCGACGGATTGGCCGGGACGGAACGGGACGTCGGCGCGCGTCGAAGGACAGTCCCTTGACCATCGCCGCGCCGGGCGGGAAGATCAAGCCTCTGGACGGGAGGGAGGAAACAACACGGGGCGGACCTCCCCGACCGGGAAGGCCGCCCCGCGAAGTGGCGTGGCGAACGGCGGCGCCTCGCCTCGTCAGGCGACGCTGGCGACGAGGTCGTCGACCAAACGTTCGAGGACCTCGATGGTCATCTGGCAAGGAGCTGGCCGGCGCCGACGGGTCGTCTCGTCGAAGGCGAACCGCGCGAGCCGCAAGATCCCTTGCGGGCTCAGCCGGACCTCGTAATAGGCGCGCTGGTCCTGGCGTGGGGTCGGCGTCTGGCTCCGCAGCTCGACCTCGCCGCCGACCTTGTCTTGCTCCAGGACGACGAGCGGCTCCATCAGGTACGTGACGCGGGCGACGATCCGGTCGGACCAGTCCCGCAGGGCCTCGGGCGACCACTCGGGCCGGGCGGTCGTCGCGAACTCGAGCGAGTCGAAGGCCAGCCCGACGGGGCCGGCGGCGGTCAGGTCCAGGATCAGGCGGCTCGAACCCTCCTCGACCGACACGTGGCACGGCAAGGCGCCGATGACGGGACGCGCATCAAGCGCGGCGGCGATCTTTTGGCTCAGCGTCATGGGACGTTCCCCCCAAAGGACGGATCGTGTGATCGGACCCGTCGAAGGATAGTAAGGTGGCCCGCCCATCGACGCCGGTCTCGATATGGACCGGGCGCGTCCAGAGGCGGTGGAGGTGGCGGAGCGTGTCCTGGGCGTGGTCGAGCTTCAGGTCCACCCCGAAGTGGTCGTGGTGCAGGTACAACTCGCCCCGGTTCCGGTAATTACCGTCCTTGACCCGGATGATCGGCTGGCCGAAGTTGGTCAGGCCGAACAGCAGGCGCTCCTTGATCTTTTTGAACTCGCGGCTCTCGATCTCATACGTCTCATTCTGGTCGTTGTGGCGGAAGCTGAACAACTGATGGAGGCGGCAGAAGTCGGGCGTCAGGAAGGTGTCGACGAACGTCACGTCATTGTGGATCTTGCGCACCTCGAAGATCTTCCGGCGGCCCAGGCCGAGCTGCTTGTCCCAGCGCCGCCGCTGCTCGTAATTGTCGCACTCTTCGTACTCGGGGCCGAACTGCCCCTTATTCCAGCGCTCCTCGATGTCGCGGAACAGCTCGATGCCGAGCTTGTAGGGGTTGAGCCGGCCGGGCTGCGTGGCCATCGTGCCCGAGTGGTGGTCGGCGTAGTCGACCAGCTCGGAGGGGGAAAGCGTCCGGGTCGTCATGATGGTCGAGTGCCAGTACGACGCCCACCCCTCGTTCATGATCTTGGTCTGTCCTTGCGGCGCGAAGTAATAGGCCTCCTGTCGGATAATCTCGAGCACGTCGTGCTGCCACGCGTTGAGCGGAGCATGCTCCAGCAGGAACAGCAAGATGTCGCGCTCGGGGTGCTCGGGGAACTGCTTCGCCTTCTGTCGCTCGGCCTCCTTCTGCCGCGCCTGCTCCTTGAGGAACTCGGGCGGGTTGACGTACGTGTCCATGTAGTCCTTGCTCTGGAACTTCGACACGGGCGACGGCACGTCGTCATCATCGCTGTGGCGCAGCGGTGAACGGCCCGCATCCTCGCGCCGCTTGATGAAGGGCGAGTGGATGTCGATCAGGTTCTCCAGCGACAGGCAACTATCGATGAAGTTCTCCACGGTCTCTTCCCCGTGCCGCTCCATGTACGAGCGAATTCGGTTGCCGTGGTTGGCCATCTCGTCCATCATCTTCCGGTTCGTCTGACTGAACCAGATATTGTTCTTGAAAAAGTCGTTATGTCCGTAAACGTGGGCCATGACGAGCTTCTGATCGACCCACTGGTTGCACCGGAGCAGATAGGCGTAGCACGGGTCGTTGTTGATGACCATCTCGTAGATCTTCTGGAGCCCGTAGCGGTAGCCCTTCGAGAGCTGCTGGTACTCCATGCCGAACCGCCAGTGGGGGTAGCGGGTCGGGAACCCGCCCAGCGCGGCGATCTCGGACAGCTCATCGTAGTCGAGCACCTCGAAGATCGTGTCGTAGAAGTCGAGCCCGTAGTCGCGCGCGTGCTGCTCAGTCTCCAGTTGCAGGTCGCGGAGATCGGCCGGCAGGTCGTGTTCGGTGCTCATGATCGACATCGGCAATCGCCTTTCGGTTCGGGAGGGTGCTGCGTCCGCACCCGACACTACAACTGAGGGCCGGCCCGCCGCGGAGCCAATGTCTCGCGGACCCAGCGGCGGACCTCCTTCACCCATTCCGTCTCGGAGACCGACTGGGGCCGTCCCACCCAGGAAAAAATCTCGCCCTCCGTCAGGAACGGGAACGCCGCGCTCGCCTCGGACTCGGCATAGCGGCCGTTGGCCCGGAGCACCAGGATGTGCAGACCCTCCTCGTCGCACAGCCAGACCTCCGATACCCCGAGCCGGCGATAAACCTCGACAGCCGCCGCCGCGGCGTGGGTGTACACGGCCTCGATCGCCAGGTCGGGGGGCGGGTCTGTGCGCAGGTCGATCTTCTCCTTGCCGCGGACCCGCGCCTCGTTGGCCAGGTAGAAGGTCTTGTCCCCCTCGACGCCCCCGCGCTTCTTCCGGCGGCGGAACATCGTCCCGCCCGCCGGGACGCAGGGGATGTCTAGGCCGACGACGACCTCGATGACGAAGATGCCCAGCCGTTCCGCGAGCCGCTCGTGGGGGAAGGAGGTTGTCACGAGGAAAAGGCTCCCATCGAGATAGATCATCCGGGGGATGGGACGTTCGCCCCGGAGCCGGAGCATCGTGACGTACCCCTTCCAGTCGATTTCGCGCATCTCGACGCACTGATCGCCGGGGATCGTGGTGGATCGGTTTGGAATCGTCGTCGCCATCGCCCCCGCCTCCTCCGCCCGGTTACCGCCCGCGACCCAGGAATTCCTTGATCGACTCGTAAATCCCATCCTTATTCCGGATTTCGGACAGGGCCAGGTTCGGGACATTGTCGAACGCCTCCTCCAGCTCGCGATAGAACTCGCCTGAGCCGTAGGGGCTCTCCACCTGGCCGTAACCGAAGAGGTTGCACTTGGGCAAGAGCTGGTCGCGCAAGAGGCTCACACACTGGCGGTTGTCCTCGCCCCAGTTGTCGCCATCGGAGAAGTGCAGCACGTAGATGTTCCAGTCGGCCGGGGGATGCTCCGAGTCGATGATCTTGTTGGCCAGGTTGTAGGCCGAGCTGATCCGCGTCCCGCCGCTCTCGCGGGTGTGGTAGAAGGTGTGCTGATCGACCTCGCGGGCCACGGCGTCGTGGATGATGTAGCGGGTGGTGACGCCGTCGTACTGGCTCTTGAGCCAGGTGTCGATCCAGAACGCCTCGATCCGGACGATCTCCTTCTGGTCATCGGTCATCGAGCCCGAGACGTCCATCAGGTAGAGGATCACGGCGTTCGAGTGCGGCAAGGGGACCGGGTTCCACGAGCGGTAGAGCTTGTCCTCGCGGACCGGGATGACCATCGGGTCGTTCGGGTTGTAGGTGCGCGACGCGATCTGCCGCTTCAGCGCCTTCTTGTACGTCCGCTTGAAGTGGCGGAGGCTCTCCGGCCCGGCCTGACGGATGCCGGTGTACTTGTCCTTCTCCTCGATGATGTTGGCGCGCCCCTTGGGCTCGATCCGGGGCAGTGCCAATCCCTCGCCGAGGATCTGCGCCAGCTCGTCGAGCGTCAGCTCGACTTCGAGGATGTGATGCCCCGGCGCGTCCCCCGCGCCGCTACCGGCCTCGCCCTCGCCGGAGCGGCCGATCGGCGTCCCGACATCCCCCGGCCCCTGTCCGACCCCGCCCCGGTTCTTTGAACCGTAGCGGAACTCGGGGAGGTCAATCGACGGTAAGGGGATCGAGACGATCTCGCCCCCCGTCTTGCCGATCATCTCGCCGTGGGTGATGTACTTCCGCAAGTCGGACTTGATCTTCCCACGAACGATCTGCTTGAACCGATTGGCATCCCGCTCTATTTTTCGCACCACGGCCGTAATCCCCTCGCCGTTGAAAGACCGCCGACCCGTGCCCCCGGAGTCCCACGAAGGCACCGCGCCGACTAAACTGCATTGCCCGGCCCGCTCCGAACCGAACCAGCGTCGGACCCAATCCCGAAGCGAAAGCGCAGCCCGATGCGCCCGCGGCCCCTCAGGTCCGACCGCAATTGAGATGGCAAAGATCAGGGCGAGCGATGAAAAGGGACCGACGGGCGGGTGTGGAGCTCGGGGACGTCAGCCAAAGCCGGGCCGGCACTGTTCCGCTGCGAAGCGACCCGCTTTCCTCGCTGCAAATTCTATACCGGGACGGGATGAATATTCAAGTAGCCTCGGAAAAAAGTGTCGAACCGCCCCCGCCGCACCTCCGGAACACGTTTGCCCGGCGGCGCGGCGGCGGCGGTCCGAACTTTGGGCGTCTTGTTAGTGGCTGCCGCGCTTCACGTCGCCCCGGGCGAAGATGCTGGCGACGTAGTTCAAAACGTCGGTCGCCGAATCCTCATCGTAGCCGTAGTTGCGGATCAGGCGGCCCTTGACGATGTCGATCTTCTCCTGGGTGTCCTTGTCCACCACGCTCGACACGAGGCTCGTCAGCTTGATCGTGTCCTTCTGGTCCTGGAAGAGCTTCAGCTCGAGCGCCTTTTGGAGCCGCTCGTTCATCTTATAGTCGAACCGCTTGCCGTCCAGGGACAGGGCCCCGATATAGTTCATGATCTCGCGGCGGAAGTCGTCCTTGCGGCTCTCGGGGATGTCGATCTTCTCCTCGATCGAGCGCATCAGCCGCTCGTCGGGTTCCTCGGTCTGGCCGGTGTACTTGTTCTTGACCTTCTCGCGCTGGGTGTACGCCTTGACGTTGTCGATGTAGTTGCCGCAGAGCCGCGTCAGCGCCTCTTCGTCGGCGGCGATGGCGCGCTGGACCTCGTTCTTGACGATGTCCTCGTACTCTTCCTTGACCACCGCGAGCAGGTGCTTGTAGTGCTTGCGCACCTCGTCGCTGTTGATCAGCGAGTGGTGCTTCAGCCCGGCCTCCAGTTCGTTGAGGACCATGAACGGGTTGACCGAGCGCTCGTCGGCGTGCGCGACCAGGGCGTTCGAGATCTTGTCCTGCACGTAGCGCGGGCTGATCCCGTGCATCCCCTCGCGCTCGGCCTCCTCGCGCAGCTCCTTGATGTTGTCCTCGGTGAAGCCGGGGAGCGTCTTCCCATTGTACAGTTTCAACTTCTGCATCAAGGTCAGGCCGGCGTTCTTGGGCTCCTCCAGCCGGGTCAGGACGGCCCACATCGCGGCCACTTCCAGCGTGTGGGGCGCGATCCGCTTGCCCCGGACCTTCCGGCTGTTGTAGTCCTTCTGATAGATCTGGATCTCGTCCAAGAGTCGGGTCACATATGGCACGTCGATCTTGACCGTCCGGTCCCGCAGCGCCTCCATGAACTCGTTCGACTGGAGCTTCTTGTACTCGGGCTCGTTGGTGTGCCCGATGATGACCTCGTCGATGTCGGTCTGGGCGAACTTCTTGGGCTTGATCTTGTGCTCCTGGCTCGCCCCGAGCAGGTCGTAGAGGAAAGCGACATCGAGCTTGAGGACCTCGATGAACTCGACGATGCCGCGGTTGGCGATGTTGAACTCGCCGTCGAAGTTGAAAGCCCTCGGGTCGCTCTCGGTGCCGTACTCGGCGATCTTGCGGTAGTTGATGTCGCCGGTCAGCTCGGTGGCGTCCTGGTTCTTCTCGTCCTTGGGCTGGAACGTGCCGATGCCGACGCGGTCCTGCTCGGAGAGGATCAGGCGGCGGACGCGGACGTCGTCGAGGACCCGGGCCCAGTCGCCGTCGTAGCGCTCCATGCGCTCGTTGAACATCTGGCGGCAGTAGGGGCAGAGGTCCCCCTCGATCGTCACCTGGAAGTCGTTCGGCCCGGCGCCGGCGTTGATCGCGTCGAGGACCGACGGGCGGTGCTCGAGCGGGATCAGGTGAAGCGGCTCCTCGTGCATCGGGCAATCGGCGAACGTCTCGCCGCCGTCGAGGGTTTCCTCGCGCCAGCCGAAGGTGTAAAGCCGCCCGTCGTCGGCCGTGGAGTAGGCTTCCAGGCCCTTCTTGATCAGCCGAGCGAGGGTGCTCTTCGAGCTGCCGACCGGGCCATGCAAGAGGAGCACGCGCCGCTCGGTCCCGTAGCGGTGGGCCGCGCTCTTGAGGATGTTGACCAGATTCAACAACGTCCGATTGAGGCCGAAGATGGCGTCCTGGCCGTTGTTTTCGCGGTCATCGAAGAACTTGTAGCGGACCAGCTTCTCCTTATTGACGACGATCTCCTCGGTGCCATGGCTGAGGATCATGTCGTAGACGCGCTGATAGGCGGTCCGGGTCACCTTGGGATCGCGCCGAACGATATCGAGATATTCGGCGAAGCTCCCGTGCCAGTGCTTTTTTTGGTAATCCGCCAGGTTCTGGCGGCTGGCAATCATGGCGATCAGATCCGATCCTGTGGACATTAGCGGTTTCCCTCCTGAAAGATGGATCCGACGTGCAGGGCGTCCCGCGGGGCAGGACCGACCGGTCCCCTCGGCTCGCCGCCCGCGCGCGCGGCGGGGGTCCTCGCAATGAGGCCTGTCCGAATTGTCAAGACGTCGTTGGGGAAGAGCCTGCGTCGAGAGTCGCCTTCGGCCCGTTGGCAAAACAACGCCATCCGAGCCGGGGGAACGGGCGATGTGGCCTCCGCGGCGGGTGCTGGAGCACGTGTCCGGGCAAACACCGGGCCGTATAGTCCATTACAACCCTCATCCCGTCTTCGTGTCAAGCGAAGCAGGTGTTCGAAGCTTTTTCAACACAGCTCGGAGGACCCGGTGCCTCTTCCTGAGTCTAAACCAAATTGTTGGCGGCCTTCGATGTTGTCCCGGCCAACCTTCCCGAAACGGACGAGTTCCGACAGAACATTCAGGAGCGGCCCCGAAGGCGTTGATTTTTCAGAACACGGCCAGCGCGGCGGCGGTTCGATCACGAATTAGGCAGGCGTGCCGCTTGAAACGGCATTCACCTCGACCAACACCGCCTCGGGGAGCGAGCGCCCGCCCAGCTCGACCAGGGCGGCCAGGGTCCAGAGGCCGACCGGGAGCGTGGCGTAATGCGCGTAGCTATCCGCCGCCGCCAGGACCCACGTCGAGGCCGGGAGCGACAGGACGACCAGGTAGGCGAGCGCCGAGAGCAGGCCGGAGGCCAGCCCGGCCAGGGCGAGCACGACCACGAGCCGCCCCCCCTGGGCCGAGAGCAGCCGGACGTAGCCACGCACGGCCTCGCCCAGCGTCCCCCGGCTCCAGGCGACCGCGCCGGCCAGCCCGACCACCACGAGCGCGGCCCCTTGCAGGTCGGCCAGGCCCCAGTTCAGTTGCCAGCGGAGGTAACGGCCCACGGCGGTCGCGCCGGCCGAGTCGGGCACATTGAGCCAGGCGAGCAGGATGCCCGCCGTGGCCACGGCGCGAGCGGGCAAGGCTGCCAGGCAGGCCAGCGCCGCGCCTGGCATCAGGCCGACCACCTGCGCCACGTCGAGCGTCTCGGCCCCCGTGGCGCCGAGGGTCGCGTTCCGCAGCTCGACCAACACGTAGGCGAGAAGGACGCCGTCGCAGAGGACCATCAAGGCCGGGACCAGGGGCGGCTCGATCATCAGGCAGCCCCCCAGCGGGAGGTTGCCCGCCCCCGCGATCAGCGTGGCGATCCGGTACAGGAGGAAGAGTGCCCCGCACCCCCAGACGACGTGTACCCATCCGGACACCGGCGGCTTCGGAGCGAAGACCGGGGCCGTCGGGCCCCCCCAGCGGTCGGACGCCGCGCGGAAGACCAGGAGGGTCGCCACGATCAGCAGCGGCAGGTTGTCGGCCAGCCCGCAGAGGTCGCGCAGCGGGGTGAGCGCCGCCATGATCCCCTGCTCGACTGCCAGCTCGCCGAGGCTCCGTGCCTTCGTCAGAAGCGCCAGGTCGTCCTTGCCTTGCGGCCGCTGGTAGGTGGCCGTCTGGCTCGCCGTCCAGGCCAGGACAGTCGCCCCGATCGTTACCGAGACCATCCGGCCCGACCGGCGGAGCCGCCCCATCGCCTGGGAGCCGAGGCGCACGTGGCCGGCCAGGTCGAAGAGCTGCCCCAGCGCCCGACCTGGACCTTGAAAGAGGATCGCCACGACCAGTAGCGCGGCCAGCCCCAGGAGCCACGACCAGAGCCCGAACAGGCTCGGCACGGCCTCCGGTGACGAGAGCGTCAGGCTCGCGAACCAGCGCCGCAAGGCGAGCGGAGCGAGCGAGCACGGGGGGACGGTCGTCCCCGTCCCCGACGCCTGGGCCCAGACGATCGGCAGCGCGGTCAGCCCCATCAACGCCTTCGCCTCCGACCCCGAATTCCCTCGTCCCCTCCCGACCCGCCGACGATTGTACTCGACCTCCTTCCCACCGGCCAGAGCCGGGTAACATTTGTCCGAGGAGGTGAGGCATGCCCCAGCACTCGAAGCAGGGATGAGGGGAATCAAGGCCGACCGGGCGCGGAGGCATTGCCAAGCCGGCGCGGGGTCGATCCGGCGACGCGCGCCGGCGATGGCGTCGGCGACGCGGTGGCGGTCGCGGCGGGGAGTTGCGGCTCCTCGTAGAGCCGGAGGAAGCGGTAATAGACTTCGAGCGTCAGGGTGGCCAGGGCCGTACAATAGATCCGGCCCCCGATCGAGCCGTAACGACTCTCGTCGGGGTCCCAGCTCCCAGCTTGGTGTCCGCTGGCCCGCTGGCGGCGGACGATCTGGTCGCGCATCTGGTCATTCCAGCGCGTCCAGGCGGTGCCGCCGTGCTGATACATCGCCAGGGTGCCGTAATACCAATAATATAAGTTGTAGGGGTCGCGGTCCGGCCCGTGCTGGAGCAGGTAGCCGGCCGCCTCGGTGCTCGCGGCGCCGGGCCCACCCACGCCGAGGAACTGGCGGCAGACCCACGCCTCGGCCGTCATGGTCGGGGTCACCGCATCCCAGGGCTGGTATCGTGCCAGTCCTTTCGCCGGACCGCTCGACACCTTGCCGAGCCAGGTGAGCGCCCCGTTCTGCACGTTGGCGGAGATCGGCAGCCCGACCTCCTGGGCCGCTTTGAGCGCCAGGACAACCCAGCCCAGGATGCTGGTGTCGCCGACCGGGGCTCCCGGCGCGTACCGCCAGGCCAGGCCGTCGCGCGCCCGCGACCGGACCAGAAAGGTGACGGCCCGCTCGACCGGCGGCCGCAGCCCCTCGTCGCCGGTCAGGGCGTACGCCTCGCAGAGCGCCAGTGTGGCCATGGCGTGGCAGTACATGCCGACCGCCTGGCTCTTGCCGCGCAGGTCGCCGTCGGCCTTCTGCTGCGAGAGGAGGAAGCCGATCCCCTTGCCCACAGTCTCGGCGTACTTGCCGTCGGCGTGGGTGTAGCCCGAGCCGAGGTAGGCCAGCAGCGACAGGCCGGTCAGCGCGGTGTCGGCCTCCCAGTAGAGGCAGGCGCCGAAGCAGGTCTCGCCGGGGGGGCAATGGACCGTGTAATCGTCGTCGCCCGGGACGGCGGTGCCGTCGTCGTACTTGGCGGTGGCGCCATCCCAGCGGCCGTCGTTGTCCTGGTGGCGGGCGAGCCAGTCGAGGGCGCGCTCGACGGCCTGCTCGCTGGCCGTGCTCGCCCCGGCCTTCTGAGCCCGCGCCGAGCGGTTCGGGTCGAGCCGCGAGCGGTAGACCTCGGGGACGTCGGTCAAGGGCCGAGGGGCGGTCGCCCTCGGCGTCTCGGGGAGGCTCGGGAGCCCGCCCGGCACCACCCGCGACAGCGCGATCGGTCCGGGCGTCTCGACCGTCCGGCGCGGCGGGGCCAGGGCGGGAAGGCCGCCCACCGCGCGGCTCGGCCGCGACTGGCGCCGGAGGTCCGACTCGGACAACTCCACCGGGGCGGGGTCGGGGACCACCGGACTCTTGACAGCCTCGGGGACCAGCTCTGCCGTCACCGAATCGACGACCGCCGGCGCCATCGGAGCCGACTCCGGCGCGGAGATCATGGCCTCGCGCGGGCGCTCGACCGGCGGCGCGACGGACTCGGCGGCTCCGACCGGGGTCGGGGCCGGCGCGAGTGAAGGCCGAGCCGCAGGAGCGAGCGCCGGCGCACGGCCACGAGGCAGGGCCGGCGCGGTCCCCGGCTCCGGTCGGCCGACGCGGCGGCGCAGGTTCAGATCGGCCAAGCCCGATCCTGCTGCCGGGTCCGGCGTCCCTCCTCGGACCAGCTCCGGCGTGGCGATCTCCCGGGCCGAAGGCTCCGAGACAGCAACCGGGGCCGGCAAGGCCAGGAACGACGGCGCGGCGGGCATCGGCTCGGGACGCGGCGCGGCCGGGGACGGTGCCTCGGACACGGCCGGAGTGGGGAGGTCGGGAAGCGGCTCGACCGAGGGCCGCGCCGGTGGCGCTTCCGTCTTCATGGCCGGCTCGGGACGGAGCCGATCGCTCGGTAGGGAGGCGTCCGGCTCCGGCTCGTTCGGGCGGGCGACGACCACCGGCGTCATCTCGCCGGGATCGGCCGGCGTGGCCTGCGACGGGGGCGGCGCGGGGGCGGCGGCCTCGGCCGGCAGCGAGCGGGCCTCGGGTCTCGTCGGCGCGGGAGGATCGACCTCGGGGGCGGCGGCCTCGGCCGGCAACGCGGGGAGGGCGGGGGGCTCGGCCTTGGGGGTGGGTTCGGGGCTCGTCGCCTCGGGCCGGGCGGTCGCGATCTTGGCGTCGGCCAGGGCCAGGGCATCGCGGGGCTGATCCCACTTCGCCACGCGGCCGAGGGCGCGGCCATCCACCGACCGATGCCCCGGGCCTTCCAGGTCCTCCACCCAGGGCGCGACCCGGATCTGCCGAATCCGTTCGCGCTTCGCCTCCTCGGCCGGCCGGGGCCGGAGCGCCAGCAGCACGATCAGGAACGTGCTGCCGTAGAGCGCCAAGCCGACGTGGGCCGTGACCGACAGAACCAGGCACTTGCGCAAGGCTCGCCGCGATCCCCAGCTCGTCCAGACCATGAGGCCGAGCACGAAGACGATCAGGCCGAGGACGGCCCACGCCCCCAGGTCGGCCCGGAGCAAGTGGAGGAACGATTCCAGGTTCAGGCCGGTCATCGCGTCATGCCTCACCGGGGGTCGCGGCTGGAGGAGGAATTCTGTTTCAGTCGAAGTTGTCTTCTCGATCGAGGGGACGAGCGATCGGGTCGGGGATCTCGACGCGGATCGGGTGTTGGTGCGGAGTTCGGGTCGAGCCGCCGCCAGAGTGGTGCTGCGTCTCGCCGGCGTGGGGCTGGGGCGGGGTCGCCATCGCGATCGCGTCCACCGTCTCGGCGCCGAGCCGGTCGAGGGCGCCGGCCAGCCTCTCGACGCGACCGACCAGACCATCGTAAGCGACCAGGGCGAGAATGGCGAGAGCGACTCCGAAGGTCAGCGGGGCGAGCGCTTCGGCCAGCGCCGGCCCCCAGGCCCCCGGAGCCGACGGGTTCAGGCCCCCCAAGGCCCGGCCCGCCGCGAAGAGCGTCCCGAGCAGGCCGAGCAGGGGCGACATCGCCGCGACCCGCCGCAACGTCCCAATGTTCCGGCGCAGCCGGTCCGACTCGACCCGGTTGGCCAGAGCCACGGCCCGCTCCAGCTCGGCGACCGGCCGGCCTCAACGGCGCACCGCCGCCAGGGCCACCTGAGCGGCCGAGCTCGGGTTCAGCTCGCAGAAGTCGAGCGCCTTGCTCCGGTCGAGCTTCCCCTCCTGGAGCCGGTTGAGATACCGCGCGACGAAGTCCTTCGGCACGATCCGCTTGCGGCGGAGCTGGACCATCCGTTCCAGCAGCACGCCGACTCCCAGCCCGGCGCAGGCGACCAGCCCGCCCCACGTCACCCGCTCGGCCGGGGGCGTCCGGCGATACCAGTCGAGTGCCTTTCCGGCAAGCTGCCGTGCCGGCAACGCGAGATCCAGGTCCGGATTCGCGCCCGGCCCGGCCCCACCACCGTCCGCCCCACCCGCCACCGCCAGCAAGAAGATCGCCAGGACCACCCCGGCGGCGGTTCGGGCCTGCCTGCGGCCTGCGTACAACGTTCGATGCATAGATGGGGTCCTTCCCTCCAGACGTTCGGCCAAACGACAACGCGCGTCC
>JBKOZB010000268.1:0-3820 GCA_046744225.1 Planctomycetota bacterium
GCAGGCCGACATCCTGCTCGTGCCCGACCTCGAGGCGGGCAACATCCTGGCCAAGCAGCTCGTCTACCTGGCCGGTGCCGAGGGGGCCGGCATCGTCATGGGGACCCGGGTCCCGATCGGGTTGACCAGCCGGTCCGACTCGGTACGCACCCGGCTGGCCTCGACCGCCGTCCTGGCGCTGGTAGCTCATGCCCGGCGCCAGGGTCAGTTCCCGATCCGATAGGGCCCGTCCGGGGTTCACGCTCATGTCGCGGTCCATCGCCGTCCTGAATGCCGGGTCGTCGAGCCTGAAGTTCTCCCTCTTCCTCGAGGAGGATGGAGACCTCCGGCCGTCCGTGCGAGGGCAGGCGGAGGGATTGTTCACCTCTCCGCGCTTCCTCGCGCGAGACGAGTCGGGGGCGACGATCGCCGAGTCGACGTGGCCCGAAGGGACCCGCCTGGGACACGACGGGGCGATCGAGCACCTCATCCGGTGGGCCGCCGAGGAGGAGCTGGGCGGGGAGCGGCTGGCGGCGGTGGGCCACCGCGTCGGCCATGGCGGGCTCAAGTACGTCGAGCCGGTGCGGATCGACGCCGCGGTCCTGGCCGATCTGGAGCGGCTCATCCCCCTCGTGCCGCTCCACCAGCCGTACAACCTGGCCCCGATCCGGGCCCTCACGGAGCGGCGTCCCGAGTTGCCCCAGGTCGCCTGCTTCGACACGGCGTTCCACCGCACCCAGCCCGAGGTGGCCCAGGCCTTCGCGCTGCCGCGGGCCTACACCGAGAAGGGCATCCGGCGCTACGGGTTCCACGGCATCTCGTACGAGTACATCGCGTCGGAGCTGCCGCGGTATGACCCCCGGGCCGCCGCCGGTCGGGTGGTCGTGGCGCACCTGGGCAACGGCTCCAGCCTGTGCGCCCTCCGCGGCGGCCGGAGCGTGGCCACCACGATGGGCTTCTCGTCGCTCGACGGCCTGCCCATGGGCACCCGCTGCGGCGCGCTCGATCCCGGGGTGGTCCTTCTGCTCCTGGACCACCTGCACCTGGATGCTCGGGCGATCGAGGCGCTGTTGTACAAGGAGTCGGGCCTCCTCGGGGTCTCGGGCATCTCCAGCGACATGCGGACGTTGCTCGCCAGTACCGACCCGCGGGCCGCCGCGGCGGTCGATCTCTACGTCTATCGCATCGGCCGCGAGCTGGGCTCGCTGGCCGCGGCCCTCGGCGGGCTCGACGCGCTCGTGTTCACCGCCGGGATTGGCGAGCACGCCGCGGTGATCCGCGCCCGGGTCTGCCGCGAAGCCGCCTGGCTCGGCCTCGAGCTGGACGAGGCGGCCAACGAGGCCGGCGGACCACGCCTCAGCCGGGACGACAGCCGGGTCTCTGCCTGGGTCATCCCGACGAACGAGGAACTGATGATTGCTCGTCATACGCAGCGCCTGACAGTCGTGTGACGAGTTCGGGGGGCCATCGCATGGCTGACGAGATCCACCGGCCGCTCTCGGGCCTGAAGGCGCTCGTGATCGGCATCGCCAACGACCAATCCATCGCTTACGGCTGCGCCCAGGCGTTCCGGCGTCGGGGGGCCGAGCTGGCGATCACCTACCTCAACGAGAAGGCCCGCCCGTTCGTCGAGCCCCTGGCCCGGGAGCTCGAAGCCCCGATCTTCCTGCCGCTGAATGTCCAGCAGGAGGGTCAGCTCGAGGCTGTCTTCGAAGAGATCCGGGAGACCTGGGGCCGCCTCGACATCGCTCTGCATTCGATCGCGTTCGCGCCCAAGGAGGACCTGCAGGGGCGCCTGCTCGACTGCTCGCTGTCCGGCTTCCTCACCGCCATTGATGTTTCGTGCCACTCGTTCCTGCGCATGTCCCGGCTGGCCGCTCCGCTGATGACCGAGGGGGGGACGCTCCTGGCGATGACGTTCCAGGGGTCGACCGAGGTCGTGCTCAACTACAACGTGATGGGACCGGTCAAGGCGGCCCTCGAATCCGCGGTGCGCTACTTGGCCGCCGAGCTGGGTCCCCGTCGCATCCGCGTCCACGCGATCTCGCCCGGGCCGGTGGCGACACGCGCCTCCTCGGGTCTCAAGGAGTTCGACCGATTGATCGCGGATTCGAGGGCGCGCTCACCGCTGGGCGAGCTCGTGGAGATCGACGACGTGGGCGCCGCGGCCGCCTTCCTCGCCTCGCCACAGGCGAGGCGGATGACGGGGACTATCCTGCACGTCGATGCCGGCCTGAACATCACGGGGTGAGGCCCCGGACCACCCCCTCGTACGTCCCCGGGCAACCTCCGGAGCAATGACCATGGCGACAGGACCAACCGGCCCACTTGATAGCCCGGGAGCGACGCGGCAACCACCGAGAGCACCGACCGCCGAGGAGTGGGAACAGCGATGGCAGGGCTACTGGTCACGTGCTGGCGCCCTGGATTACGAGCTGGGCGAGATTGAGGTTCAGGATTCCGGCGACGTCCAGGAACGCAAGTTCCTGTCTCAGGCCAGGACCCCGGACGGTGAGCGCGAGCGGCTCCTGCGGATCAACGAAGAGTTTGAGCGGGGCTTCCGGCAGCTTTACAGCCTCGGGCCGGCGGTCACCGTCTTCGGCTCGGCGCGGTTCGGCGCGGGGACGCCTCAGTACGAGCTGGGCCGCGAGGTCGGCCGCGGGCTGGCCGGTGCCGGTCTCGCCGTGATTACTGGCGGCGGACCCGGGCTGATGGAAGCGGCCAACCGCGGGGCGCAAGAGGCCGGCGGGCGGAGCATCGGCTGCAACATCCTGCTGCCCCACGAGCAGCAGCCCAACCCCTACCTCGACGAGATCGTCGAGTTCCGCTACTTCTTCGTCCGCAAGGTGATGCTGGTCAAATACTCCTGCGCCTTCGTCTGCCTGCCCGGCGGGCTCGGGACCCTGGACGAGCTCTTCGAGGCGGCGACCCTGATCCAGTGCCGCAAAATCGGGCCCTTCCCCCTGGTGCTCCTCGGCTCCGAATTCTGGTCGGGGCTGCGCGAGTTCGCCTGGAGACTGGTCCTGGCGGGCGCCGTCTCCGAGCAGGAGCTCGGCTTCGCCACGATCACCGACTCGCCCCGCGATGCGGTGGACCGGATCCTCAAGGGCCTCCCGGCCGCGGTCCGCGAGCGCGTCAGGCCGATCGGCCCGGAGGCGATCTGAGCGAGCTTGGTGTTCTTGATCCATTACTTTGTATGGAGATCCACCATGTCCGACATCGACGAGTTCAAGGGCAAGCTCCGGGGCGAGGTCGAGGCCGCCCAGCAGCGCGTCCAGGCGATGCGGGCCGAGACCGCGGAGCAGTTCCGACAGCTGCAAGGACGTTACAAGACCTTCCTGGAGGTGAGTCAGCGCGTCCGGGACGCCCTCCGGCCCCGGGTCGAGGCGTTCGGAGAGGCCCTGCCAGATGTCACACCGGTCGTGACCCAACGTGACTTCGGGCCTGCGGGTCGGGGGTTCCATGGCGTGTTCGTCACGTTCTCACTCCCTCGCACCGAGCGCCGCCCGGCGAACATCAAACTCCACTTCGGCCTGGAGGCTGGCATCGCCGTCGACAGCCTGATCCTCTTCTACGACCTCGAGATCGTCCCGGTCTTCATTGAATTCGAGCGGCACGACCAGATCGCCTTGCCCCTCGACCCATCGAGCGTCGAGAAGGCTGTCGAATGGTTCGAGCGGAAGGCATGCGCATTCACCAAGACCTACGTCAGCATGTTCTTCAACCCCTACTACCAGAAGGGGTCGGAGGTCCCTGATGTCGTCCTCGGCATGACCTTCCCCCGAGTCTTCGCCAAGGGTCAAATCGAGCACGGGGGGGTTACCTACTATTTCTTCACCGA
>JBKOZB010000163.1:0-7114 GCA_046744225.1 Planctomycetota bacterium
GAGCAAGCCCAATTCGGACAGACTTCGCGCGGGAAAAGCGAGTAATCCTCCCCGCTCGCGGGCGAAATATCGCGCGCGGCGATGCACTTTGAGGTCCTATCCACCCCACGCTGTGGCCGTCGGATGTTGCGGCTGGAGCGACTGCGGTTGAAGGCGATGCTGTTGTGGACGACCGACCGCGCTGGCCGGCCCGTCTGGACGATGATCTACAGGCCAGGGGCGAAGGCTCGGGCCGAGTACCAGGTGTTCACGCAGAGAGGCGGAGGGCCGATGGTCATCGAGACCGAGCCGGTGAGGGCCGAGACGGAACCGGAGCCGGCCGGGCTGGAGCGAGAACTCGTCATCCGGGGCATGAACCGGGGCGTCGCCGCCGCGCTGGTGCGGGACTTCCCCGCGGACCGAATCGAGTCGCAGATCGAGTCTGTGGACCGGCCCCAGAGGAAGATCCAGGACAAGGCCGCGTACCTCGTGAGTGCGATCCGCGAGGACTTCGCCACGAAGACAGTTGATCCGCCCGTGAAGGTTGCGCCGGTGTCTGTCGCGAGGGCCACGGAGCCCGAAGCCGACCGGCTCACCGAGGCCGAACTCGCCCATTGGCGGGATGTCGCCACGGGGGGCGATCGGGTTCAGGCCCGTCTCGCCCGCATCATCCTGGCGAACCACGACCGGGCGGCAGACGCTCTTGAGGCGAGCCGAGCCGGCCCCTGACCCCGAAGACCACCGCACGACGCCCCACAGTCGCGCCTGGCGCGCCGCCACGCCCCGGGCGATCGATTTCCCGTTCCCCGTCGAGCCTCCGCCCAGCGCCATCCTGGCACGATTGGGCGGGGGTCGACACGTCCGGGCGAGTTTGCCGCGTCACGGGGCCGGCCGGGGCCGGCGTCAAACCGCATCAGGAGAGCACCGACGCCCATCCGACCTGCTCGACGGGCCGCCGCCCGGGGTTCGCAATCCGGGGCCATCCCGATCTCAGTTCGCTGTCCCCACGGTCAGAGCACGGGGCGACAAGACGGCGGAATACGAGAGAGATGCCGGATTGGGGGCCGACACCGCAGACCTCAGCCACCCCGAGCTTGGCACCTCCGAGTTTGCATTTCTCCGCTGAAGGCGAACTCCGCCTCGCAGACGATGTGAAGCGATTGTGAAGACAATGGCCCATTTCGGACAGAATCGTTGCCATACCTCATGATGAGTCTCCGTGCCTATCGTGTGGCTCACGCCACGCGGGGACGATCGTAGGCTCAGGCGACATTACCCGGCAAGACCGAGATGTGGGCCGCGCGAAGGAGCCGCGGGTCATTTGTGAAACGGCGGGATCAGCACGCGACCTCCGCGGCGGCCTCGCAGGTCCGCACGACCTCCTCCACGTCGATCGGCTTGCCGAAGACGGCCTCGGGGCCGAGCCGGGCGGCCCGTGCCAGCCGGACGGGATCGCTCGCCCCGGTGCACAGGAGGACGCGCGTAGGCAGGTTCTCCTCGACGACCTGCCGCAGGACCGCCTCGCCGGGGCCGTCGCCCAGCGTCAACTCCAGGAGGATGCAGCGAGGCGGCGGGTCGAGGCGGGCCCTCGCCTCGGCGACAGTCTCGGCCAGGGCGACG
Source organism: Planctomycetota bacterium (assembly GCA_046744225.1). GTDB lineage: Bacteria > Planctomycetota > Planctomycetia > Isosphaerales > Isosphaeraceae > JBKOZB01. The sequence goes on from JBKOZB010000163.1 coordinate 1,600, forward strand.
GACCAACCCCGACGGGCGAAGTGAGACCGCAGTCGCTCGCGGGCCGGCGTGTCTCCGTCGATGATCAAGATGCGCTTGTCGCTCATCCTCCCGCCCCTCCGAGTGCCGGGGGATCGGACCAACAGGGTCGTCCGCCGGTACTTTCTACCCCCTCCCGTCCGAGACCAAGAGGTTGATGGGCGGCCCCCAAAAAATCAAATGATTCTTGAATGAAGTATCCGTGTAGGTCGCGGAACCCTGGTTGCGCCTTCCGGGGCAGAAAGCGCAGTCGGGTGACGTGAGCGGGAAGGTTCAAACGAGAGGGGGGCGGACCGGGCTCATTCAGCCCCGCTCGGAGGGCGGGGGTCGCGGCGATGGAGTTGGCCGGGGCTTCGGTGTGGCACCTGCCGCCGTACTCGCCCGACTCCAACCCGAGCGAGGCGAGGGGGTCGAAGGTCAAGGCGATCCTGCGGGCGCTGGAGGCGCGGACCGCCGAGGTGCTGTTGGACGCGATCGGCGCGGCACTCCGCGCCGTGACAGCAACAGATGCTGAGAGCCGGTTCGCCCATTGCGGGTATCGGAACGCGGAAGAGTTAACCGCTCTAGTGTCGCCAATCACAAAAACCGCAAGGAATTCGGTTTGCTGGTACGCTGGCGGCAATCTCTCTCGGCCCTTCGAGTTCGCCTGCCATGCGTGGTCGAAAACCAAACCCATTCGCCATCCGGTCCGCTGATGAACCGATCCTCCGCCAGATCGCTCATCGCCAGGTCTTGCCCTTCTTCCAGGTCCAACGCGCGCGGCTCGTCCTGGCCCTCGCGGCGGGCGCACGGACCGGGGCCGTCGCCGACCAGATGCAATGCGACGAGGCCACGGTCTGGCGGGCCAGCCGGCGCTACCGTCAGGACGGCTTGGCCGGTCTGCTCGACGATCGGCGGCACGGGAGGTCGGGTCGGCCCGCCTCCATTTCCCCCCCTCCAGCGCGCCCAGATCGTCGCGCTGGCCTGCCTGGAGCCGGTGGCCGAGGGGCTGCACATCACCCCCTGGTCCGCTGACGACCTGGCCCGTCAGGCCGCCGCCGACGGCATCGTCCCTGCGATCAGCGCCGCGACGATCCGCCGCGTCCTCAACGACGTCGACCTGCAGCCGCATCGGACACGTTACTGGCGGACCGCCCGATTGGATTCCCGGTTCAAGGAGCGGGCGGAGAAGATCCTTTGGTGCTACGCCTGGGCCGAGCGGCTCGTACGGCGAGGCATCTGGGTCGTGTGCACGGACGAGATGCCCAACCGCCAAGTGTTGAAGCGCCGGCCGATCCGCCGCGCGATCCCCGGCTCGATCGAGCAGCAAGAGTTCGAGTATACCCGGCATGGGACAATCAACATTCTCACCTTCCTGATCGTTCACACCGGGCGGATGGAGGCGACCTGCCTGGAGAGCAACGATGCGGAGCACTACGTTCGCGCGCTGCGGCATTTCCGCCGGGCCCATCGCCGGCTGAAGGGGATATACCTCATCCATGACGGCGGGCCGAGCCACATCGCTACCCTGACGAGCGACTACTTCGCGGAGCGCCCGGGATGGTGGAGGCCCCGATTGACCCCGGCGCACGCCTCGTGGCTGAACCAGGGGGAGTTGCTCAACCATGCCTTCGACGGTCGCTACCTGAAGCGTGGGTCGTGGTCGAGCCGGGGCGAGTGCATCGGACACATCGCGTCGTCGTGGCCGGAGTACAACCGCCTCTACGCTCGCCCGTTCGAGTGGACCTGGACCAACCAGAAGATGCGACGGTGGTTCGCAGAACACGTGAAGTGAATTCCTTGCAGTTTTTGTGATTGGCGACACGTAGGATGCCCTAGGACGGGCGGACGGTGTTCGGACGACGATTGGGGGCCCGTCGCGGGGCCGGCACGTTGCCAGGGAGCCGCCCAGGGCGTCCTGAGCGTGGCCGACCTGATCCCCCACCGGGGGGACCGGGAAGGTCCCCAGGGACGACGGGCGGGGGTTCTCGGCGGGGCTCAGTCCTCTGCCAGGACAAAGTCAATCAGCCTCTGATTCATCGCGACCCAGGTCTCGGGCGTCGGAGCGACGGCGTCGGTCCAGCCGTGCTCCTCCGTGACCCCGACGGCCCGGGCGAGGAAGTCCCGCCGGACCCGGGCCGGTAGGATTCCTTCCGCAAGCGCGCCCCCGACGTGGTGGATCGCCTCCGCCACGTAGTGGAGCGGGAGCCCGTCCCCGACGAGGCCGATCGGCCGGTTGCCAAGTTCCTGGACCGGCACGTGCGCCGGCTCGGGTAACTCGCCGTCGAGGGTGAGCCCCAACGGCGGGTCGATCATCTCGATCATCATCTCGCCTCGCAACGCTCATGGGCCGCCCCCTGGGATCGGCCCGACGTTTGGGCCGCGAGGGCGGTATCCGGGTCGACGCGGCGGCCGGCCCAGGACCATTAGCCGGGATTTCCCAGATGAGCCTTGACCGAGATGGTCGGTCGCCTCATCACACCTGAACGGCCATCACAGCACACCGCCCAAGCCATAGCAAGAAAAACGCCTAAAAATTCCGAAAATTGTGATAAAATGTGCCTGAAGGGGTGAATATCATCGCCGTAGGTACCCTCGACCCCGCCCCGTAGTCCCTGACCCACGGCCGGCCTGTCGGGTGGGGTGCCTCTTGGGCCACACCCACCTGATGGCCGTCCTGCCGGCTGGTGCCTACCTGAACAAAAAGTCATACTACCCGGTAGCGCCGGGAGGCCAAAATGATACAGTTATCATGTATTCGGTCGTGAACTCATTAAACAGGAGATGCTCTGATGACCATCGCCCGCAGCCGTGATCGGAAGCCATCGTCCGCCCAGTCCCCCCTGCTCCGACCTGGCCGTGATCCCAAACCAGCCCAAGCGGCGCCTGTCCCCGCGCCTAAGCCGAAGGCCAAGCCCGAGACCAAGCCGTCGCTTGAGGCGCCCTCTCCCGTGGTCGCCCCCCCTGTGGTGACGGTACCCCCCGTGAGCCCGGTGCCGATTCAGGAACCGCAGACGCTGCCTGATGTCCCTCTGACGCGGGCGGACGTTCCTCCGGGCGCGGTCCTCCTCGCAGGGGAACTGCGGCACGGGATCGATCCCTGGCGTGGTACTCCCTACGTTTTCCTGCAGGCCAGATCGGGTGGCCGGTTCCTGCGGGTCGGCTGGCGGCATACGTGGGGCTTGAACCCGGAGGCCGTGACCTATCAGCGGCCGTTCGGGAGACAGGTTAACTCCCCGATCTGGATGGCCCTCGACACCTCCGAGAAGGCCCGGAGGCTTAACCAACACACGCTGGCGATCTCGAAGCGGCTCCGTGCCGCCTGGAAGGCGGCCGTCTCCGCGCCGGGGACACCGCCCACCGACGACCAGGGCCCGACCGCCCCCCCCGTGGCCCCGCCTGAGGAGACGCCCTGACGTGCCGACCCCGACCAAGCCCCGCCAGGTCCCGCTCACCCCCGAGCCCGCCGAGCGGATGGGCGCCTCGGCGGAGGCGGCCGTCGCTCTCTGGAGAGCCGTCCGCACCGCGGTCCGGGCCTACGTGGGGTAGACCCAACAGTGACACTGGTGGCGAATTCTATCCCCTTTCACGCGGCCGGTTTCAAAGCGGCGAACCGCGAGCAGCGGGTTCCCGCTGGCGGTGTCCCCGCCCACCACTCACTGAGCCGCACCAGATCGATCGCCACCGCCGTCAAGACATGCTGCAGGTGCGCCTTGGCCTGCCCGATGTACCGGCACCGCCGCAAACCGCAACGGCGGATCGCTTGTGCATGGGTGCCCTCGACACCGGCCCGCGCGGCATACTGAGTCCGGAACTCCTCGGTCGTCTGCCGGCGCCGCGCCGCTTGCAACGCTTCGTGTTGCTCGCGCGTCTGCAGCCCGATGATGCGGGGCTCGGTCTTCGACCGGGTGCACTGCGGACGGAACGGACACGGCGTGCAATCCTTGCGGGCGAACCGCGCCTCGAAAACCACGCCGTTCTTGGGGTAGGTATTGGGCAGCCAGGAGATGTTCTGTTGGCCCGCTGGGCAGGTCACCACCTGACGCTCCCAGTCGATGTCGAAGCTCCCCTTGTCGAAGCCCGCGCCAGCGCGCGCCTGCCAGCTGGGATCGTCGGCCCCGTGGCCGACGATCGTCACGCCGTACTCGTGCTGGCTATCGATCAGAACCCGGGAGTCGGTGTAGCCCTTGTCGACCAGATGCTCATCTGGTAGGAGGTCGCGCTCCTCCAGCGACTCGTGCACCACCTCGATCATGGTGTCGTCCGGGGTTGTCGCGGGTGTGGTCTCCACGTTGACGATGAGATGAGGCATTTGTTCATCACATGTCTCGGTCAAATGCACCTTGTAGCCCACCCATTCCACGTCGCGCTTGGTGCTGTACCGCGCCTCGATATCGTAAGGCGAGCTGATCAGCTCGGCCGGCGAAGGCATATCCTTGACCTCACGCCAGCGGAGCTGACCTGGCTCGCCTGTGTACTGCTCGGCCCAGACGCGGCGCAGGGTCATGACCGACGAGATCTGCGTCAGCCAGGGCTGGTCGGTCACCGCCTCGATGGCGGCGAGCAACCGCTCGCCGTCGGCGGCGATCACGCAGGCGAGTTCTTGGCGGGCCACTTCGGTCGTGGGCAGGTCGTAGTTCTCCACACGACTGCCGTAGCGGTCGTACCACTCGGGCGGCGCCAGGGCCTGGAGCCAATCGGGTGCGAGGATGGCCACTTGATTCAGGGCCGCGCGCAGGGTCTCGCCGACACGCTCCAAGCGGTTGAGCGAGCGCACGGCGGCCAAGACGTGAGTCGAATCGGTACGCTGCCGGCCTCGGACTTTGATCAATCCGCGTTGGCGAAGCCGTTTCAACAGGAGGTCCAAGGGCAACCGTTCGGCTTGGTTTTGGACCAAACGGGAGCGGAACTCGCTGAGCACGGTGTGATCGAAGCCGGGGTCGGTCAGCTCGAGACCGAGTGCGTACTTCCAGTCGATGCGGCCGCGGACGGCGTCGGCGGCCTGACGATCGGACAAACCCTCGACGTATTGGAGCACCGAGGCCAAGGCCAGCCGTGCCGGTGCCAGGGCCGGCTGGCCGCGGTCGGGGAAGAGGTCGGCGAACTGATCGTCGCGATAGAGGTTCCCGAGCTCATCGGCAATGCGGAGACAGAGATTGCCCGCGGGGAAAGCGGCGTGGGCCACGCGTCGGGTTTCCTCGGGGATGGGATAGTCGAGCTGGGGGTGAAGGGACATGGGAGCCTCGTGGCGTCAGGTCCTGCCGCTCGGGAGCCGGGAGGGGCTCGGTCCGCCCTGGATCTTCGCAAACCGCGACCGGAAAGGAAGATGGAATTCGCCACCAGTGTCACTGTTGGGTCTACCCCTTGAACCGACGCGGGGCGCGAGGCCCGCGGGGGGCAAGGAAGCGGGCTTCTCGGCCATGCTCGTCCCCGAGTCGCGGTCTCGCGACGCCGGGCCTACCTCGCACGCGCGCGTGCCGGCGGGCGCGGGAAGGCCCCGGCCGCGGCGGGGCCGAGC